>NZ_JBNNJZ010000183.1:0-14292 GCF_050270335.1 Streptomyces sp. NPDC059900 | reverse complement strand
TGGTGCGCATCGCTGCGGTCCTCACCGGGTGTGCGGGCGGCGGGCCCGGCACCCTGTTGCGATAGTCGTGCGTCTCTCGTCATGCAGGGCCTGCGGACGGCCGGTGGTCTGCCCCGTCGTCCGCGGGCCCCGTCGTCCTCAGGCCCTGTCGGCGGCTGTTCAGCCCCGCAGGCTCTTCGCGGTGAGCATGCAGTGCGCGGCGTTGGTCAGGGTCTCGTCGGCGCCCACGAACGCCGCGAGGGCCTCCTCGTCGAGCGGAACTCCGGGCTTGGCCTCGGGCCAGGGGCGCGTGGTGAACATGAAGTAGGCCTGGCCCCGCTCGCCCGCCGCGGCGAGCCACTCCGGCGGCGGGGTGCACTTGGCGTTGAGGTAGGGCATGTTCAGTACGGCCTGGCCCGCCTCGACGAGGAGGGTGACCGGCAGGCCGGGGTTGCGGGAACTCTCCACGACGGGGCCGCCGACGGGGAGTCCGGTGTTGCGCAGCAGGAGCTCGATGGCTTCGGTCGCGGCCTGCGGGCCGCCTTCGCCGTCGCCCAGCGAATAGGCGAGCAGGAAAGGCATGTCCTGTTCGTCATCGGGGTTTTCACCACTCCAGGCGACCACGGTGAGGGTGCCCAGATCGGCGGCTCGGAAAGTGCGGTTTTCGCTCGATGTCGAGGTCATCCCGAAACCGTATCGATGCGTTCCGATGTCACGGACCCGTCTGTCACTTGACTGGGTGAGTTCGGGCGAGCGATCACACTTTCGGGGCACGCGCCGGTCGATTTACAGGGCTCGCCAGTCGAACTGGCGCGGCGGTACGGGGATTTGAGGCCCCGGCCGGGAAAATCCGAGGGCCGGTTCCGCAGACGCATTCTGCGGAACCGGCCCTCGCTGCCACGTGCCGTGTGCGCGCGGCAGTACTCCTGCGGGACTCCTGCGGGACTCCTGCGGGGAAGAGCAGAAACCTTTACTTCGCGACCGGAAGTCCGCCGAGCAGCTTGCCGGCGCCGCCGCCCGCGTGCAGGTCCTTCGCGGCATTGGAAACGGCGTTGACGACCGAGTCCTTGTTCTCGGTGTCGAGGGCGTTCGTGGCCAGCGGGGCCGCATCGAGGTTCGCCGTCTGGCCGGCGATCGTGTCCAGTGCACCGTTCAGGCTGGTGGGCGTGAGGTCGGAGGCAAAGGCGGGTGCGGCGACACCAGCGATGACCATGGACCCGGCGACGACGGCGGCAGCCTTCAGGGGCTTCATCGTGTTCCTTTCTGCGGCGACGGACGGTCGCCTGAGGGGATTTTCACTTCGCCATGGCTAACGAGCGCTCTGTGCGGCGGAAACTCTGTGCGCAGGAAATTCCCGGAACCCACCCGAACGAAGGCGGTATCTCATTCTCGTATGAGATGGACGCGGATTCTCGTATGAAATGGCCGGTCACGGGGGCGCGAAAGGCCCGCCGGGCCGGTCCCTGAGGACGGCGCGACGGGCCTTTCCCGAGGCTCAGAACATCGAGGGCATCTGCTGCGCCGGGGCCCCGGCCGGCGGCTTGACGGCGGGGACGGCGCCCATCATCGAGGTGACGAGGCCGGTGACGTTGGTGAGCACGGGCTGGACCGCGCCGGCCACCTTGGTGGGGTCGCCGCCGGTGGCCGCCTTGACCAGGGCGTCGATCGAGGTCTGCAGGGCCTTCAGGGCGTCGGCCTTCGGGTCTGCCGGTGCCCCGCGGCCGTCCCGGTCCGAGAGGGACTTGGGGAGCGCCGGGGTCTTCGGGAGCGTCTGGGCCTCGGGGACGGCCGGGGTCTCGGGGACGGCCGGGGTCTTGGGCGCCTGGGCCGCCTTGGCGACGGCGTCCTTCACCGGCTTGGCGAGCTTCGTGGCTTCCGCGGCGGGCAGCTGCCCCTTGTCGGCCTTCAGGACCGCGGAGACCAGGTCGGTGACGGGGACGAGCACACTGCCGGCCTCGCTCATGGACGTGACCCGGGCCATCAGGCTCTCCGCTCCGGGGACCGGCGCGCGGGCGGCCGCCTCCCTTGCGCTGCCGTTCGGGGAGTCGCTCTCGGCTGCGACGACGGGGCCTGCCGCCCCGATGAGGAGTGAGGCACAGAGGACGGACGTCGCGATACGCCGTACGGGCAGGGCGTGCATGGATGTTCCCTTCGGTGATGCGTCGGATCTTGTGTTCACCGTGAAAGCGGCGGACACCGACCGCAACCGAGCGACTGCCATTCGGGGACGCGAGGGCCGTTCGGGGGACGCGCGGGAACGCAGGACGGCCGTCCTCCCCGGGGGAGAACGGCCGTCGCTGAATGCGTGCTGCCGGTGTGTCAGGCGTTGACGCAGGTGTTGCCGAACGCCGGGTTCAGCAGACCGATGACGTTGACGGTGTTGCCGCAGGCGTTGACCGGGACGTGGACCGGGACCTGGACGGCGTTGCCCGAGATGACGCCGGGGGAGTTGGTGGCGGCCCCCTGGGCGCCGGCGTCGGCGGCGGCGATGCCGGCGCTGCCGGCCATGGCGGCCACGGCAACGGTGGAGAGGGCGAGGGCCTTCGCGGTACGCGACATGGAGAGTTGCTCCTTGGTCAGTTGGTGCATCGGCAGGGCGGTGTGCCCGGCCCATGGATCAACGGAGTTCGCCCACAAGGGTTGTGGGCCCATACGGGTGATCTGCTGGCGCAGGGTTTACCCGTTGGCCCCCGGGGCCGTGCTCCTGGACGGCCTCGGACGTTACGCACTTCACGTTTCCGACACACTTGTCAGCCTTCCTGGAAAAATACAGAAAGCGGCTAGTGTTGCTTACCTCCTGAAGGCATTTGAAAGAACAAGTGCGAGGAAGTTACGAGTCGAGTGTGACCGTCGCATTCCAATTCCCCCTCCTGACGCGGGCCTTTCCCGAAAGGGAAACGCCGGTCATGCGTCATTCCCCGGGCCCTGAGCAAGGCGCCGTGCATGCAACTGATCCCAACTGACCATCGGCCGAGCGTCCTCCACGTCGCGCAGCCCGTCGACGGCGGCGTCGCCCGCGTGGTCACCGACCTGGTGAGGTCCCAGCTGTCCGCAGGGATGCGGGTCGAGGTGGCCTGCCCGGACCGCGGCGGCCTGCCGGACGCCGTGCGCGCCGCGGGCTGCGGCATTCACCCCTGGGCTGCCACCCGGTCCCCGGGCCCCGGGCTGCCGGACGAGGTGCGGCGCCTGGCCCGCATCGTCGGCGAGCTGCGGCCCGACATCGTGCACGCGCACAGCGCCAAGGCCGGGCTCGCCGCCCGGCTCGCCCTGCGCGGCAGGGTCCCCACGGTCTTCCAGCCGCACGCGTGGTCCTTCGAGGCCGTCGGCGGCGTGACCGCGAAACTCGCCCTGCGCTGGGAGCGCTTCGGGGCGCGCTGGGCCACGCACGTGGTCTGCGTCAGCGAGGCGGAGCGGCGCACCGGGCAGCGGGCCGGGATCGACGCTCCCTGGTCCGTGATCCCCAACGGGGTGGACGTCGAGCGCTTCCGGCCGGTGGCGGCGCAGGCCGCGCGGACCGCCCTCGGACTGCCGGGACCGGCGCCGCTCGTGGTGTGCGTGGGGCGGCTGTGCCGGCAGAAGGGGCAGGACGTCCTGCTTCGGGCCTGGGCCGGGGTCACTGAGCGGATGCCGCTGGCCCGTCTCGTACTCGTCGGCGACGGGCCCGACGCGGCCGGGCTCCGCGACCGGGCGCCCGCCTCCGTGACGTTCGCCGGTGACGTACGGGACGCCGCCCCCTGGTACCGCGCGGCCGACCTCGTGGTCCTGCCGTCCCGCTGGGAGGGCATGGCACTCGTACCCCTTGAGGCGATGGCGTGTGGCCGTCCCGTGGTGGTCACCGATGTGGACGGCGCGCGCGAGAGCCTGCCGCCGGAGCTCGTGCCGCACGGCCTCGTTCCCGCGGAGGATCCGCGGGCACTGGAGCGGGCCCTCGTCGGTCTTCTCGGCGATCCGCCGCTGAGGGAATCCCTCGGCCGCGCGGCGCACCGCCACGTTCTGAACACCCACGATGTGCGGCACACCGCGGACGCAGTCGCGGCCGTGTACCGCGAGCTACTGGGCGTGGGGCCCATCAAGTGCAGGGAGTCCAGCAACTCGTGAGTGCGGAACGAACCGTCGCCACCGCTGCCGCGCAGCCACGGGCGACCGACCATGCCATGGCCACCGCCTCGGTCATCCCGCCGCGCAGGGCAGGGCGAGGGCGCAGAACGAGCCTCGGCCGGGGGACGTCGGCACGCCGCTCACCGGCGGCCCTGCCCCTGTTCGCCGCCGACTGCGGCGCGGCCCTGCTCGCCACCGCCCTGCTCACCGGTCCGCAGCGCCACCCCTTGCTGCTGGTGCTGCTCCTCGCCTGCGTGAGCGTCCTGAACGTACGCGCCGGTCTCTACCGCCCGGTCGCCGTGCCCCGCGCCCTCGACGAACTCCCGTCGCTGGCCTGGCAGGCCGTGCTCGGCTGGTGCGGCGCGGGACTCGTGGCCGCGAGCCTGCCCGCCCTGACCCCGCTCTCCCTGACCACCGTGTGCGCGGCGGCAGCCCTGCACGGCGTCATCGGCTGCGCGGGCCGCGGCGCCCTGTACTGGTGGACGCGCAGGGCCACGCTGCGCCAGCCGCGCCCCGCCCTGGTGGTCGGCCCCGGTGCCGTCGCGCGGCGCGTGGCGGAAGCGGTCCTGCGGCATCCGCAGGCCGGGGTGCGGCCCGTGGGGATCGTGGGGGACGCGCCCGCCGACCGCACGGAGACGGAGGGGGCCGAACTGCCGGTGCTCTCCACGATCGAGGAGCTGCGCCGCGCGGTCATCCAGAACTCCGTGCGCACCGTCCTGGTCGTCGGGCCCGTGCCGGGCCCGGAACAGATCGGCTGGCTGCGGACGCTGAGCGGCTCGGGACTCGACGTATGGGCGATCGACGCGACGCAGCCGCCGGGCTACGACGCGCCGGGGCGCCGCGCCAGGTCCTGGCTGCTCGCCGGGTTCCCCTGCCGGCAGCTCCTGCCCGCGCGGCACCGGCACTTCAGCGTCAGCAAGCGCGCCCTCGACCTCGGCGCCTCGGGCGTCCTGCTGCTGCTCATCAGTCCGGTGCTCCTCGTGTGCGCCGCCGTCCTGCGGGCCACCGACGGCCCCGGCGTGATCTTCCGCCAGGAGCGCATCGGCAGGGACGGGCGGCCGTTCACGCTCCTGAAGTTCCGCACGCACCGCCCCGCGGACCCGCACGAGTCCGCGACCCGGTGGACCGTCGCGGGCGAGCAGCACATGAGCCGGTTCTGCCGGTTCCTGCGCCGGTCCTCGCTCGACGAGCTTCCACAGCTGTGGAACGTCTTCCGCGGCGACATGAGCCTGGTCGGCCCGCGCCCCGAACGCCCCTACTTCGTCCACCAGTTCAGCCAGAAGTACGACGGCTACGGCGAGCGCCACCGCATGCCGACCGGCATCACCGGACTCGCCCAGGTCCAGGGCCTGCGCGGCGACACCTCGATCGAGGACCGGTGCCGGTTCGACAACGCCTACATCGACAGCTGGTCGATCTGGCAGGACCTCTGCATCCTGCTGCGCACCGCCGCGTCGCTCGTACGCCCGACGGGGAGCTGACGCCGGTGAACGGTGCCCCGATCACGCTCGTTCCGCCCGGCTCACCGGCCGCCTCCCTGGTGACGGCGCTGCGCGGCGCGGGCCCCGCACTGCCGGTCATGGCCCTGGTGGCCCTGCTCGCGCTGCCCGCGCCACCGGGCGAGAACGGCTCCGCGGGCGGCACGGCCGCCGACGCCGCCTCCGCCCTCGTGGTGCTCTGGTGCGTGGCCCGCACCGTGCGCGGGGCGCGACGGCCGCTGACGCGGACCGCCGCCGTCGTGCTCGGCCTGCCGGTCGTCGGCATCGCGGTCGCGGCGGTCGGCGCGAGCACCGCGTCCGCGGGGGCCACCGGCCTGGTGCGCTACCTGCAGATCTTCGTCCTCGTACCGGCCGCGGTCCTGCTGCTGCTCCGCGACCGCCGCGACTTCCGCCTGGTGGCCTGGTCGCTCGTCGCCCTCGCCCTCTTCCAGGGCGCTCTCGGCGTCCACCAGTACGTCACGGGGACCGGCGCCAGCTACATGGGCTCGGACGTCCGGGCCGTGGGGACCTTCGGCCCGACGGACGTCATGGGAATGGCGACCGTGGTGTCGTACGGAGTGGTGTGCGCCCTCGCGCTCGCGCTCGGCCCCGCCTCCCCGAGGCAGCGTCAGGCGGCCCTCGTGTGCGCGCTGCTCCTCGTCGTCCCGCTCGCGCTCTCCTTCAGCCGCGGCGCCTGGATCGCGACCGTCGTGGCCTGCGGCGCCCAGCTGGGGCTCGCGGGGGTGCGCCGGGCGCTGCGGGCCCTGGCGGTGGCGGCCGCCGCGGCCGTCGTCCTCGTGGGCGGCTTCGGGATCGGCACGCAACTGCTCCAGGAGCGGATCAGCAGCATCACGCAGGTGGCCGACGCTCCCGACCAGTCGGTCACCGACCGGTACACGATGTGGGCCGCGGCCGTGGACATGTGGAAGGACGAGCCGGTATCGGGCGTGGGTCTCAAGGCCTTCCCCGACCACCGCGACAGCCACGCCTCGCTGGCCCTCTCCTCGGCCAGCGACACCGCGGGCGCCGGCGCGGGGTTCAGCCGCCAGCCGCTGCTCTCCCCGCACAACATGTATCTGCTCGTCCTCGGCGAGCAGGGGCTGCTCGGCCTGTGCACGCTGGTGGGCAGCTGGGCGGCGTTCCTGCTGCTCGGCCTGCGGCGCCTCGCCCGGGTGCGCGGGGGCGCGGGCGCGGACTGCGCGCTCGTCGCGTGCGGTCTCCTCCTCTGGCAGCTCGTGGACTTCTCGTACGCCGACATCGGCGGGCCCTCGACGGTGCTCATGGCCGTGGCCCTCGGGCTCGTGGCCTGGTGGGCGCTGTCCGACCGTGCCCTGCGCGCGACCGTGCCGGGGGAGGTCCCGCGATGACCTCGACGACTCGTCCGGCGGGCGCGGACACGGCCGACGTGGGCACGGCTCCCGCGGGCACGGTGGACGCGGACACGGCCGACAAGGTGCCCGCGCCCGCCGCCGAAGCCGCACCCGCCGGGGGCTCCGACCCCTCCAACGGCTTTCTCGCCAAGGCCGCCCTGGTCACCGCGGTCCTCACGGTGGCCGGATCGGTGCTCGGACTCGTGCGCGACCAGGCGCTCGCCCACTTCTTCGGGGCGGGCTCCGAGACCGACGCCTTCCTCGTCGCGTGGACCCTGCCCGAAGTGGCCACCACCCTGCTCATCGAGGACGGCCTCGCGTTCGCCCTCGTCCCCGCCTTCAGCATGGCGCTCGCCCGCCGCGGCCAGGGCGCGCGCCGCGATCCGGTGCGCGCCCTGGTGGCCGCGTCGCTGCCCCGCCTGATGCTCGGCTCCGGGGCCGTCGCGCTGATCCTGATGGCCGGGGCGCCGGTGGTCGTGGAGGTCCTCGCACCGGGCCTGCCCGACCCGCGGCTCGCCGTCGACTGCACGCTGCTCACCGCCACCTGCGTCTTCACCTTCGGCCTCGCCGGGTACTGCAGCGCCGCCCTGCGCGCCCACCGCCGGTTCGTGGCACCTGCCGCCATCTACGTCTTCTACAACATCGGCATCATCACGGCGGTGTTCGTCCTCGCCCCCCGCTACGGCGTACGGGCGGCGGCCATGGGCGTCGCCGCCGGCGGCGTACTCATGGTGCTCGTCCAGGCCCCCTCGCTGTGGCGGCAGCTGAGCCGGGACACGGCCGGCGTGCCGCACGAAGAGGAGAAGGGCCCGTCGGCCCCGGCGCTGATGAGCACCGCCCTCATCGCCACCGTGCTGCTCTTCGCGCTGTGCCGGCAGTCGCAGGTGCTCATCGAGCGCTTCCTGGCGTCGTCGCTGCCCTCCGGAGCCATCTCGCACCTCAACTACGCGCAGAAGGTCGCGCAGGTGCCGATGATCCTCTCCCTGATGCTGTGCACGGTCACGCTCCCCGTAGTCGCCCGCGCCCTGGCCGAAGGGGACGTCAAACGCGCCAGGTCGCGCGTCGAGCGGGACCTGGGCCTTGCGGGCTGCGTGGTGCTCCTGGGCACCGCCGTGGTGATCGCCTGCGCCCCGCAGCTCATCCAACTTCTCTTCCAGCGAGGCGCGTTCACGGTGCGGGACACCGAAGCCACCGCGGCCGTGATGCGGGTGTACGCCCTGGGGCTCCTGGGCCACACGCTGGTGGGGGCGCTCGTGCGCTCCTACTTCTCCGCGGGGCGCCCCACGTGGTTCCCCCTCGGCGCGATGGCGGCCGGGATCGCCGCGACCGCCGGGATCGGCAGCTGGACGGTGGACCTGTGGGGCGTACGCGGCATCGCGCTCGCCAACGCGGCCGGGATCAGCGTCACCGCCTGCGTGCTGCTGCGCGGGATGGGGCCGCGCAATGTGCCGATCCGGGTCCGCAGGGTGCTGGGCGAACTGGCCAAGCCGGTCGCCGCCGCGGTGTGCGCCACCGCGGCCGGCTGGGCTCTCGCGGGCCTCTTCGGCGCGCCGCTCGCCGCCGTCGCCGCCGGGTCACCGGCCGTGGTGGCCGTCTTCGTCCTCGTGCTCTGGGCCCTGAAGGCGCAGTCCTTCGAGCCCGTCCGCCGGTCCGTCACACCCCGCGTCACTTCCGCCGTCTCATCCGCCACACGAAAGCTCACGCATGTCCGTTGACACAGCACCCGGCGAGACCCACCGCTCGCGGCGCGCGCGCCCCTGGCTGCCGCAGCCGCCGCTGTGGGTGGCGATGTACCACTCCGTGGACGACTGTGCGGACGACCCGTACAAGATCACCGTCACGCCCGAACGCCTCGCGGCCCAGCTGCGCCTGCTCGGACGCCGGGGCCTGCGCGGGGTGAGCATGTCCCGGCTCCTCACGGCGCGCGCCCGCGGCGAGGGGCGCGGCCTGGTCGGCCTGACCTTCGACGACGGGTACGCCGACTTCGTCGACCACGCCATGCCGCTCCTGCGCCGCTACGACTTCGGCGCCACCCTCTTCGTGCTGCCGGGCCGCCTCGCGGGCGACAACGCCTGGGATCCGCTCGGCCCGCGCAAACCGCTGCTCGACGCCGACGGCATCCGCCGTGCCGCCGCCGGGGGAGTGGAGGTCGCCTCGCACGGACTGACGCACGTCGACCTCACCCGGGCGGACGACCGGCTGCTGTGGCAGGAGATCAGCGGCAGCCGGGTCGCCCTCTCCGACCTCATCGGCCGCGAGGTGGAGGGCTTCTGCTATCCGTACGGCACCGTGGACCAGCGCGTCGTCGACACCGTACGAGCGGCCGGCTACCGCTACGCCTGCGCGATCTCCCCTGGCAGGCTGACCGGCGTCCACGCCCTGCCCCGCGTCCACATCGGGCAGCAGGACACCGCCCTGCGGCTGCGGCTGAAGCTCGGCCTCAACCGGCTGCGCCGCCGCGCGGTCCGCGAACCGGCGGTGGCCGGATGAGAGCCCTGCACGTCATCACCGGACTCGGCGTCGGCGGCGCCGAGCAGCAACTGCGGCTTCTCCTGCGCCATCTGCCCGCCACCTGCGACGTCGTGACCCTCACCAACCCCGGCCCGGTCGCCGAAGGTCTGACGGCGGACGGCGTGCGCGTCATCCACCTCGGCATGTCCGGCAACCGCGACCTCGGCGCGGTGCCCCGCCTGACGAAGCTCATCCGCGCCGGCCGGTACGACCTCGTGCACACGCATCTGTTCCGCGCCTGCCTCTACGGACGCATCGCCGCCCGCCTGGCAGGGACGCGTGCCGTCGTCGCCACCGAACACTCCCTCGGCGAATCGCAGATGGAGGGACGACCGCTGACGCCGGGCGTCCGCGCGCTGTACCTGACCGGGGAGCGCCTGGGCCGGGCCACGGTCGCGGTGTCCCCGTCCGTCGCCGAGAGGCTCAGCCGGTGGGGCGTGCCCCGGCAGCGCATTCACGTCGTACCGAACGGCATCGACGTGGAGCGGTTCCGCTTCGACCCGCGCAGCCGGGCCGCCGCCCGCCGCCGACTGGGGCTGCCGGACGAGGCGTTCGTCGTGGGCGGCGTCGGGCGCCTGGCCCCCGGCAAACGCTTCGACGTCCTGCTGCACGCGCTGGCCGCGCTGCCGGGGGACATGCGCCTGCTGCTGGTCGGCGGCGGGCCCGAGGAGGCGGGGCTGCGGGCGGGCGCCGCGCGGCTCGGCGTGGCGGACCGGGTGGTCTTCGCCGGGGAGCGGCCCTATCTGTCCGAGGGCGAACCCTGCCTGCCCGCGGGCGAGACCGACCTTCCGGCGCTCCTGGCCGCCATGGACGTCCTTGCTTCGCCCTCGCCCGAGGAGGCGTTCGGCCTCGCCGTGGTGGAAGGACTCGCCGCCGGTCTCCCGGTGCTCTACGTACGGTGCCCCGCCGTCGAGGACCTCCCGCCGGACGCGACCGCGGGCGCCGAGCGCGTCACGGGCGACCCGGACTCCTTCGCGCGGGCGCTGCTGCGGATCCGGGCCGCGGGGGCACGGCCGCGGCTCGCCCCGCAGGCCGCGCACCGCTACAGCATCACCCGCAGCGCGGCACAGCTGATGCACGTCTACGAGGCAGCTGCCTCCGGCTCGACCCCGAGAGTGAGTTCCTGATGACTGAAACCCTCAGCAGGCGGCTGCGCCCGTCCGGTCTCCCTGCCCCGGTCCTTGCCCGCGTCAAGCGGCTGCCCGTCTGGTGGATCCTGCCCGCGGGCGCCGCCGTCGGCGCCCTGACCGGCGGCATCTACGGCGCGGTGCAGACACCCGAGTACACGGCGACGAGTTATGTGATCGCCGTCCCGCAGAAGGACTCCGACCCCACCGCGGCCCTCGGCTTCGCCACGGCGTACGGCCGCGTCGCCACGCAAATCGCGGTGCTCGGCGACGCCCAGGTCGAGTCGGGCGTCTCGGCGCAGACCCTGCGACAGAGCGTGCAGGCGGCCACCTCGCCCGACGCCCCGATGATCTCCATCTCGGCGTCCGCGGCCCGGCCGGGCAAGGCGGCCGACATCGCCAACGCGGTCTCACGCTCCCTGACCAGCAACGCGAACCACACCAAGGAGAGTACGCAGGTACGCCTCCTCCAGCTCTCGCGCGCCGTCAAACCGCAGGAACCGGCGTCGGCGTCGGCGGGCATGACCGCCCTGGTGGGCGCCTGCGCGGGAGGCCTGCTCGGCGGGCTCGCCCTCCTCGTGCGACCCCGGCGCGGCCAGGACGACGACGCGGCGGCGGCCACGGTGCCGGGCCCCGCGCAGTCCGCCGACGCCGACCGGGACAGGTGACGGGGGTGGACGGCCGTTCCCTGACCGCGGAACTCTGCACGGACGAAGCCCAGTTCGCGGGCCTCGCCGCGGAGTGGGCCAGGCTGCACCGCAACTGCCGTACGGCGACGCCGTTCCAGAGCCACGCGTGGCTGCACTCGTGGTGGCTCTCCTACGGAACCCGCGGGCGGCTGCGCGTGGTCCTCGTACGCCGGGGCGGCGAACTCGTCGCGGCGGCGCCCCTGATGCGCGTCCACGTCCCGCTCCCCGCGCTCGTGCCCCTCGGCGGCGCGATCTCCGACTTCGCCGACGTACTGCTCGACGACGCGTGCGCGGACGAAGCCGCCGAAGCGCTCGCCGGCGGACTGTCGAAGCTGGCCCGCGGCGCGCTGATCGACTTCCGCGAGGTCCGGACCGGAGCCGCGGTGGAGCGCATCTACGAACGCTGGCGCGGACCCCGCCGCCGCCTCGCGGACTCGCTCTGCCTGGAGCTGCCCGCCGCGTCGATGGAAGAGCTGCTCGGCAGGCTGCCCGCACCGCGGGCCCAGCGGGCGCGCGCCAAGATCCGGAAGCTGGACGCGCTGGGCGTCCAGCGGCGGGTCGTACGGCACGACGAGGTGGACGCGTCGCTGCGCACGCTGCTTGACCTGCACCAACTCCAGTGGCAGGGACGCAAGGTGACCTCCGAGCACCTCCGGCCGCGGTTCTCCGAGCACCTCATCAGGTCGGTGGGGCTCATGGTCAGGGCGGGCGACGCCGTGGTCACCGAGTTCCGGCTCGACGACGACGTGGTGGCCGCCGACCTGACCCTGCTCTCGCCGCACCTCGTCGGCGGCTATCTGTACGGAGCGCATCCGCGGCTGCGCGAGCGGAAGGTCGACGTGGCGACGATGCTCCTGAACGCGTGCACGGAGCACGCCGAGGGCGACCGCAGCCGGGTCCTGAGCCTCCTTCGCGGCAACGAACCGTACAAGCACCACTGGCGGCCCGAGACGGTCACCAATCACCGGCTGCTCCTCGCGCGCGGACGCACCGCCCCCGTGCTGCGGGCCGCCGCATGGGAGGCGGGCGCCCGCAGCCGGGGCAAGGAGTTCCTGCGCAAGCGCCGGGAACGCCGGGAGCAGTCCTGACCGGGGCTACTTGTAGCGGTGCCAGTCGACGCTCATGCACAGCTTGCCGCCCAGCCACTTCTCGGCCCACTCGCCCAGATTCAGCGGGGAACAGTTCGGCGGTGTCTCGGGCGCGGTCGGCTCCGGAGCGGGCTCGGTGTCCGTACGGCCGAAGAGCAGGGTCCGGTAGGCCTTGGAGGACTTGGGATTGTCCTCGCACTGCCACACGCCGTGCGGGCAGTAGTCGGTGACGGTGTTGTAGAGCGGTTTGTGCTCGTCCATCCAGGCGAGCATCTTCCGCATGTACTCCTCGTTGTCGCCGTTGCGGAAGAGGCCCCACTCCGGATAGGAGATCTCCTTTCCGTGGGCCTTCGCGAATTCCACGTGCTGCCGCAGACCGTACGGCTCGCTGACCTGCCGGTCGAAATCCGTGCCCGTCGGCTGGTCGTACGAGTCCATGCCGACGATGTCCACGACGTCGTCGCCGGGATAGCACTCCGTCCAGGGAATCGCGTCCCGGCCCCTGTTCGGCGTGAAGTCGAACTTGAACTTCTGGCCCGGCACCGAACGCATCGTCGTGATGATGCGCTTCCAGTATTTCTTCCAGGCCTCCGGATCGGGGCCGCACCGGTGCGTGTAGGTGGTGCCGTTCATCTCCCAGCCGAGCACCACGACCGTATCGGGAACCCGGAGTTTCACCAGCCGTTCGGCGAGGGCGCGGTAGTGCTCGTCGAATGCGCCGTCCGCGCCCCTGCGGAGCAGCGCGCGGACCTCGTCGTCGCCGACGCGCTCCTCGTTGCGCTCCATCATGGGGACGTTGAGCACGAACATCCGGTCGTCCTGCGCGCGCCGCCACCTGGCCCAGCTCTCCAGGAAGTCCGGGGCTCCCTCGATGTTGCTCCACTGGTCGCCCGGCAGGTAGGTGTGCCCCACGCGAAGCTCGGCGCCGCCCAGCCATTTGCTGAGGTCGGCCATGCGCCGTACGCCGTCGGGCCCGTAGGTGAGGTAGGCGCCGAACGCGGGCTTCGGGGCGGCCGGGGCGGCTGTGCCGTCCGGGGGCGCCGGGGTGGTCGCGGAGGTGGAGGGAGAGGGGGAAGGGGAAGGGTCGGCGGGCGCCGTCGTCGGTGCTCCGGACGGGCCGGCCGGCGGCTCCGGGTCCTGGCCGGCTCCCCAGGCGTAGCCGGGCCCCACGGCGAGCGCCGCCGACACGACGATCCCCCCGGCGGCGAACGCCAGCCGTTTATTGCTGATCCGGCGTCTTAGCAAAGCCATGGCCGCTCCTTGTGCTGGTCCTCGGTGCCGGTCCTCCGTCCACTGACACTCAGTCATATATATGCCCAATGTGCCAATCGAGCCGCTAATCCTCCGGGCGTGCCCTTCGCCCGCTTGGGGGAGCGAATTGAGAGAATTCGGCAGTGCTAACTCTCGATACCCGGGTCCCCGCGGTTCTGCTGCGGATCGACCGGAATCCCTTTCATCACGGCACGCTCGGAGCCGTTCGGTCACTCGGCCGCGCGGGAGTGGAGGTACATGTAGCGGCAGCCGATTCCGCGAGAAGTCCGGTCCGCAGATCCAGATATCTGCACCAGACCCACCCACCGCCCCCGCCCGGCGCTTCTCTCCGGGAAATCGCCGTCGTATTGCGCCGCATCTCCCACCGGGTGGCCCGGCCGTCCGTGCTCATTCCGCTGGACGACGCGGGCGCCCTCGCGATCGGGCGCCTCCAGAAGGAACTGGCCGCCACCTACCTCCTGCCGGACCAGGCGAGCGGACTCGCGGAACAGGTGGCCGACAAGGCGGCCCTTGCCCGGCTGTGCGCATCCGCCGGCATTCCGCACCCGGTCACGCTCCAGCCGGAGTCCGCGGCCCAAGCGGCGGACGCGGTACGCAGGCTGGGGCTCCCCGTGGTGGCGAAGTGGAGCCGCCCGTGGCTCGTCCCCGCCGGGACGGGCCTGCGCAGCACGGTCCTGGTG
>NZ_JBNNJZ010000182.1:0-14300 GCF_050270335.1 Streptomyces sp. NPDC059900 | reverse complement strand
GTATCCCTCGCGGGGTGCAGCAGCACCGGAGGCAAGCGCGCCGAGGACGCACGCAAGGCGGCAACGGCACAGGGCAAGGCCGCGGTGAACACGCCGAACTGGACGTTCGGAATGGTGACCCACTCGGGTGACGGCGACACGTTCTGGGACATCGTCCAGGAAGGCGCCGAGCAGGCCGCCCGCAAGGACAACATCAAGTTCCTGTACTCCCACGACGACGAGGCCCAGCAGCAGGCCCAGCTCGTGGACTCGTACATCGACAAGAAGGTCGACGGCATCATCGTCACCCTCGCCAAGCCCGACGCGATGAAGGGCGCCCTGGCCCGTGCCAAGAAGGCCGGCATCCCGGTGATCACCGTGAACTCGGGCTCCGCGGAGTCCAAGGCCTTCGGCGCGCTCACCCACATCGGCCAGGACGAGACGATCGCGGGCGAGGCCGTCGGCGACGAGCTCAACAAGCGCGGCAAGAAGAAGGCGCTCTGCATCCTGCACGAGCAGGGCAACGTCGGGCACGAGCAGCGCTGCGAGGGCGCCAAGAAGACCTTCGACGGCAAAATGCAGAACCTGTACGTGACCGGCACGAACATGCCCGACGTGCAGTCCTCCATCGAGGCCAGGCTCCAGTCCGACAAGTCGATCGACTCGGTCGTCACGCTCGGCGCGCCCTTCGCGGACACCGCCGTGAAGGCCGCCGACAGCGCGGGCAGCAAGGCCGAGGTCGACACCTTCGACCTGAACGAGAAGGTCGCGGCGGGCCTCAAGAGCGGTGATCTCGGCTTCGCCGTCGACCAGCAGCCCTACCTCCAGGGCTATGAGGCCGTGGACCTGCTCTGGCTCTACAAGTACAACGCCGATGTGCTCGGCGGCGGCAAGCCGGTCCTCACCGGACCGCAGATCGTCACCAAGGACCAGGCCGACGAGCTGGAGGACTACGCGAAGCGAGGGACCCGATGACCGCCACAGCCCCGGCGCCCGCGCCGTCCCCGGGCTCTCCGGGCACGAAGACGGACGAGCGCCTCCTGAAGTCCTCGCCGCTGAAGAAGCTGATGGGCCGCCCCGAGCTCGGCTCCGTCGTCGGCGCCATCGCCGTCTTCATCTTCTTCGCCGTCGCCGCCGACAGCTTCCTCCAGGCCACCAGCCTCGCCACGGTGCTCTACGCGGCATCGACGCTCGGCATCATGGCGGTGCCGGTCGCGCTCCTGATGATCGGCGGCGAGTTCGACCTGTCGGCGGGCGTCATGGTGACGACCTCCGCGCTGATCTCGTCGATGTTCAGCTACCAGATGACGGCGAACGTCTGGGTGGGCGTGCTCGTCTCGCTCGTCGTGACCCTGGCCATCGGCGTCTTCAACGGCGTGATGCTGACCCGCACCGACCCGCCGAGCTTCATCATCACGCTCGGTACGTTCCTGATGCTGACCGGCATGAACCTCGGCTTCACCAAGCTGATCAGCGGCACGGTCTCCACGAAGTCGATCGCCGACATGGAGGGCTTCACCTCCGCCAAGGACGTCTTCGCCTCGACGCTCACCATCGGCGGCGTCGACTTCAAGATCACCATCCTCTGGTGGCTGGGCCTGATCGTGGTCGCCACCTGGGTCCTGCTCCGCACCCGCGTCGGCAACTGGATCTTCGCGGTCGGCGGCGGAGAGGACGCGGCCCGCGCGGTCGGCGTCCCGGTCGCCGCGACCAAGATCGGCCTCTATATGGGCGTCGCCTTCGGCGCCTGGGTCTCCGGCCAGCACCTGCTCTTCTCGTACGACGTCGTCCAGTCCGGCGAGGGCGTCGGCAACGAGCTGATCTACATCATCGCGGCCGTCATCGGCGGCTGCCTGATCACCGGCGGATACGGCTCCGCGGTCGGCGCGGCCGTGGGTGCCCTCATCTTCGGCATGGTCAGCAAGGGCATCGTGTTCGCCGAGTGGAACCCGGACTGGTTCAAGTTCTTCCTCGGAGTGATGCTGCTCCTGGCGACCCTGCTCAACCACTGGGTCCGCAAGCGCGCGGAGGCGACGAAGTGAGCACCGAATCGACCGAAGTCACCGACGCCGTGCCGGGCCCCGACCGGACCCCGCTCGTCGAGCTCGACGACGTCAGTAAGTACTACGGCAACATCCGCGCCCTCGAAGGCGTCTCCCTGGAGGTCCACGCGGGCGAGATCTCCTGCGTCCTGGGCGACAACGGCGCGGGCAAGTCGACCCTCATCAAGATCATCGCGGGGCTGCACCGGCACGACGCGGGAGAGTTCCGCATCGACGGCGAGGACGCGAAGCTCGGCTCGCCGCGCGAGGCCCTGGACCGCGGCATCGCCACGGTCTACCAGGACCTCGCGGTGGTCCCGCTGATGCCGGTCTGGCGGAACTTCTTCCTCGGCTCCGAGCCGACGAAGGGCGCGGGCCCCTTCAAGCGCCTGGACGTCGACCTCATGCGCGAGACGACCCGCGCGGAGCTGCTTCGCATGGGCATCGACCTGCGCGACGTCGACCAGCCCATCGGCACCCTGTCGGGCGGCGAGCGCCAGTGCGTGGCGATCGCGCGCGCCGTGTACTTCGGAGCCAAGGTCCTGGTCCTCGACGAGCCGACGGCGGCGCTCGGCGTCAAGCAGTCGGGCGTCGTCCTGAAGTACGTCGCGGCGGCGCGGGACGCGGGCCTCGGAGTGGTCCTGATCACGCACAACCCGCACCACGCGTACCTGGTCGGCAACCGCTTCGTCCTCCTCAAGCGCGGCACGATGTTCGGCAGCTACGCCCGCGACGAGGTGACCCTCGACGAACTGACCCGCCAGATGGCAGGCGGCAGCGAACTCGACGACCTCCGCCACGAACTGGAAAAGCGCTGAGCAAGGCCCCTGCAAGGGGCGCGGGGAACTGCGCGACAAGCCACGAACAACCCGCAGTCGCCTCTGCCCGGTCACCCGGCAGACGCGACTGCGGCTTTTCCCGGGCTGAGCGCGCAGTTCCCCGCGCCCCTGACGGGGCGCACCGGGTCCGTTGTGCGCGCCCCCGCGAGTGTGAGGCAGAATCGCCGCAATGAGCACCTACCGCGACCTCGCGCACCGCGGCTCCGCCCGAGCCACCGTTCTGCGGACCGTGGGCACGCGTGAGCGCCGATCACATCTGACGGCGCCCCGCGTCCCCACCGTCGGCATCGACATCGGCGGCACGAAGGTGATGGCGGGTGTCGTCGACGCGGACGGCAACATCCTGGAGACCCTCCGTACGGAGACCCCGGACAAGTCCAAGAGCCCCAAGGTCGTCGAGGACACCATCGTCGAGCTGGTCCTGGACCTCTCCGACCGGCACGACGTGCACGCGGTGGGCATCGGCGCGGCCGGCTGGGTCGACGCGGACCGCAACCGCGTCCTGTTCGCCCCGCACCTGTCCTGGCGCAACGAACCCCTGCGCGACCGCCTCTCCGGCCGGCTCGCGGTCCCCGTGCTCGTCGACAACGACGCGAACACCGCCGCATGGGCGGAGTGGCGCTTCGGTGCGGCCCGCGGCGAGGACCACCTGGTCATGATCACGCTCGGTACCGGTATCGGCGGCGCGATCCTGGAGGACGGCCAGGTCAAGCGCGGCAAGTTCGGCGTGGCCGGTGAGTTCGGCCATATGCAGGTCGTCCCCGGCGGCCACCGCTGCCCGTGCGGCAACCGCGGCTGCTGGGAGCAGTACAGCTCGGGCAACGCCCTGGTCCGGGAGGCCCGCGAGCTCGCCGCGGCCGACTCCCCGGTCGCGTACGGGATCATCGAGCGGGTCAAGGGCAACATCCCCGACATCACGGGCCCCCTGATCACCGAGCTGGCCCGGGACGGCGACGCGATGTGCGTCGAGCTCCTCCAGGACATCGGCCAGTGGCTGGGCGTCGGCATCGCGAACCTCGCGGCGGCCCTCGACCCCTCCTGCTTCGTGATCGGCGGCGGCGTCTCGGCCGCCGACGACCTCCTGATCGGCCCGGCACGCGACGCCTTCCGCCGCCAGCTGACGGGACGCGGCTACCGCCCCGAGGCCCGTATTGCCCGCGCCCAGCTCGGCCCCGAGGCGGGCATGGTGGGCGCCGCCGACCTGGCCCGCCTGGTGGCCCGCCGCTTCCGCCGCGCGAACCGCCGCCGGGTGGAGCGCCACGAACGCTACGAGCGCTACGCGGAAGCCCGCCGCACCAACGACCGCACCTCTCAGGGAACCCAGTAAGCAGATGACCGTCCCCCGACAACCCTCGTCCCCGGACTCCGCGGAATCCCCGGACCCCGCCGACGGGGGTGGCCGCCCCCGCGAGGGCCGCCGCCACATGATCCGCCGCCGTTGGCTGACGGCCACGATCATCGTGCTCCTGATCGGCGTACCGGCCGGCTATCTGGTGATCTCCGCCAACCAGAGCCGCAACAGCGGCCGCGACAAGGAGGCCAAGTACTCCGCGACCGGTCTCACCGCGGGCTGGCCGTCCAAGGTGCAGCGCCGTCTCTACGACGTGCCGATCCCGCACTACTCCAGGGAAGTCGCCTACTACGAGACGAACAACTGGCGCACCAGCCGTCTGTACGCCCAGTTCCTGACGAGCAACAAGGGCCTGGACAAGTTCCTCCAGCAGATCGGCACGAGCACCGGTGAGCTGGAGAAGAACGACATAACGATCAGCAAGCGCGACCGCAAGGTGGTCGGCTGGCAGTTCACGGATCCGGGCCCCTGGCTGGGAATCACCCATCGGAAGAAGGACCCGGCGCCGACCCTGGACGTGGTGGTGAACCGCGTGAATCCGGATCACCCGATGGTCTATGTAGTGTCTACGACAACCCCGTAACTGGCGTGTTTCATCGGTGAGTTGCCGCGGCACCGGCTCGTACGATGACGCGCATGATCTCCACAGAGACGTCCGACGACGCGGCATCCGAAGAGGGATACGACAGACGCCGGCGTGCCCAGTGGCTCGCGGGTCAGGCGCGCGCGGACGGCGTGGCGCGCAGGGACATGCTGCGGCTCCTGGCGGCGGCGGGAGTCACGGCGGGCGCCGCGGGCGCCGTCCCGGCCCTCGGCGCACCACGCGCGCAGGCGGCCACCGGTGCGTCGGTCACCGCCGCGGCCGCCCCCGGCATCGTGAAGCCGCTGCCCGCGGAACGCTTCACGATCCGGGGCACGAACGCGGAGACGAAGTTCGAGGCGCTCGCCGGGACACCCTTCCTCACCCCCGCGTCCCACTTCTTCGTGCGCAATCACACGGCGACGCCGCGCCTGGACGCCAGGACGTGGAGCCTGAAGATCTGGGGCGACGGCCTCAAGGGCGGCGGTCTGGAGTACGGCGGGGCAAGGGAGTTCACGCTCGCGGACCTCAAACGCCTCCCGTCGGTGACGCGCACCGCCTTCGTCGAATGCGCGGGCAACGGCAGGAGCTTCTTCACCACCCAGCAGGGCCAGCCGGCCTCGGGCACCGCCTGGACCCTGGGAGCGATCGGCAACGCCCGCTGGCGCGGCGTACGCCTCTCCGAAGTCCTGCGCAGGGCAGGCGTGTCCCGCCACGCGGTGGACGTGCTGCCCAGGGGCCTGGACGCGGAGTACGTCACCGACGACGGCACGAACCTGGGCAGGGTCCGCCGCCCGCTGCCGGTCTCCAAGGCCCTTGACGACGTCATCCTCGCCTACGAGATGAACGGCGCCCCGCTCCCTGCTGACCACGGCTACCCGGTGCGGGTCCTGGTCCCGTCGTGGGTGGGCATCGCGTCGATCAAGTGGGTGGGCGACATCGAAGTATCGGCACAGCCGCTCTACTCGCCGTGGAACACGCAGTTCTACCGCCTGTTCGGCGACAAGTACCCCCCGGAGGGCAGCGCCCCCCTGACCCACCAGACCCTGAAGTCCGCCTTCGAACTCCCGTGGAACGGACGCGTCGAGGCGGCCACGACCCACCACCTCACCGGCCGCTCCTGGTCGGCGACGGGCGCGATCACCCGGGTGGACATCAGCACGGACGCGGGCACGACCTGGCACCGCGCCCGCCTCAAGGACACCCCGCACCGCGCCACATGGACCCGCTGGACCACCCCTTGGCACCCCAAGACCCCGGGCCCGACCACACTCCTGGCCCGCGCCACGGACACCACGGGCCACACCCAGCCGGAGACGACACCGCACAACACGCAGGGCTACCTGTTCGACGCGGTGGTGCGGCACCCTGTGACGGTGGTGTGAGGCCAGTCGATGCCCGGCTTGAGTGCGGTCTCCACCGCCTCGGTATTGATGTGGGGCGGAACGTCGCTCATGTCTGTTTTCTTCCGGGGGTGTTCGGAGAGAGCTTGCGCACCCTCTTACTCACGCGTCAGCTTCGACGGTTAGCGTAGAGCGGTGAGCGAGACGAATACCCCTGGCCTCCAGTACCGCTTCGACGGCCCCGAAGACGCACCCGTGCTGATCCTCGGGCCGTCGCTCGGTACCACGTGGCACATGTGGGACCGGCAGGTGCCCGAGCTGATCAAGCAGTGGCGCGTGTTCCGCTTCGACATGCCCGGACACGGGGGCGCCCCCGCGCATCCCTGCGGCTCCGTCGGCGAGCTCGCCCAGCGGCTCCTCGCCACGCTCGACGAGGTCGGCGTGCACCGCTTCGGCTACGCGGGCTGCGCGTTCGGTGGCGCGATCGGTGCCGAGCTCGCCCTGCGGCACCCGCAGCGCGTCGCCTCGCTGGCGCTGATATCCGCGTCGCCGCGCTTCGGCTCCGCCGACGAGTTCCGCCAGCGCGGCGTCATCGTGCGGAGCAACGGCCTCGACCCCATCGCGCGTACGTCCCCCGAGCGCTGGTTCACGCCGGGCTTCGCCGCCGCGCAGCCCGCGATCACCGACTGGGCCGTACAGATGGTGCGTACGACCGACCCCGGCTGCTACATCGCCGCCTGCGAGGCCCTCGCCGCCTTCGACGTGCGCGCCGAACTGGGGCGGATCGGGGTGCCCACGCTCGTTCTCGTCGGCTCGGAGGACCAGGTCACCGGGCAGGGCGAGGCCCGTACCCTCGTCGCCGGCATACCGGACGCCCGCCTCGCCGTGGTGCCGGGCGCCTCCCACCTCGCGCCCGTCGAGCAGCCCGCCGCCGTCACCGACCTGCTCGTACGCCACTTCTCCACCGCCTGGCCGCTCGCGACCGACACCGGGACGCACGCGGCGATCGGCGCACCGCCCGTCAAGCCGGTGCTCGCACCGCCGATCCCCGTCTTCCCCGTCGCCGAGATCGGCCCCACGGAGCAGCCCGAGGCTGTGGGCAGCGGGCGCCCCGACCCGTACGAAGCGGGCATCAAGGTCCGCCGCGAGGTGCTCGGCGACGCGCACGTCGACCGGGCGCTCGCCGCGGCCGACGACTTCTCCGAGGACTTCCAGGAGCTCATCACGCGCTACGCGTGGGGCGAGGTCTGGAACCGCCCCGGCCTCGACCGCCGCTCCCGCAGCTGCGTCACCCTCACCGCGCTCGTGGCGGGCGGCCACCTCGACGAGCTGGCCTTCCACACCCGCGCCGCCCTGCGCAACGGCCTCACCCCGCAGGAGATCAAGGAAGTGCTGCTCCAGGCGGCCGTCTACTGCGGCGTCCCCGCGGCGAACTCCGCCTTCAAGGTCGCCCAGGCCGTGATCCGCGAGGAAACCACGCCCCAGGAGTGAGGCGTAGCAGGATGGGGGCATGACGACTGCCGCGAAGCGCATCAAGCTCACGAAGAAGACGCATGCCTGTGTCCGCCTGGAGCGGGACGGTCAGAGGCTCGTCATCGACCCCGGTGGCTTCACCGAGGAGGACGCGGCGCTGGGCGCCGACGCGATCCTCGTCACGCACGAGCACCCCGACCACTTCAACGAGGACCGGCTGCGCGCCGCCCTGGAGGCCAACCCGGCCGCCAGGATCTGGACCTTGCGATCCGTCGCGGAGAAGATCTCGGCAGCCTTCCCCGGGCGGGTGCACACCGTCGGGAACGGCGACACCTTCACGGCCGCGGGCTTCGACGTACAGGTGCACGGCGAGCTGCACGCCGTGATCCACCCGGACATCCCGCGGATCACGAACGTCGGCTATCTGGTGGACGGTTCGGTCTTCCATCCCGGTGACGCGCTGACCGTCCCCGACCAGCCGGTGGAGACGCTGATGCTGCCGGTGATGGCCCCCTGGAGCAAGATCTCCGAGGTCATCGACTACGTACGCGAGGTCAAGCCGCAACGCGCCTACGACGTGCACGACGCGCTGCTCACGGACCTGGCCCGCCCCATCTACGACTCGCAGATCGGGTCGCTCGGCGGCGCCGAGCACCTGCGGCTCACGCCGGGGGAGTCGGCCGAACTGTGACCGGCAGGGCCGGGGCTGTCAGTGGCGGCCGGTAGGTTGTGAAGCATGCGCATTGCCACCTGGAACGTGAACTCGATCACCGCTCGGCTGCCGAGGCTGCTCGCCTGGCTGGAGAGCAGCGGTACGGATGTGCTGTGCATCCAGGAGACCAAGACCACCGCCGAGGGCTTCCCCGCCGACGAGCTGCGCGAGCTGGGATACGAATCCGCGGTGAACGCGACAGGCCGGTGGAACGGAGTCGCGCTGCTCTCCAGGGTCGGCCTGGAGGACGTGACGATCGGCCTGCCCGGCGGCCCGGACTACGAAGGGGTGCAGGAACCGCGCGCGATCTCCGCGACCTGCGGTCCCGCGCGGGTCTGGTCGGTCTATGTGCCCAACGGCCGAGAGGTCGACCACGCGCACTACGGCTACAAGCTGCAGTGGTTCGAGGCCCTGAAGGCCGCGGTCGCCTCCGACGCGGCGGGAGCGCGCCCGTTCGCGGTTCTCGGTGACTTCAACGTCGCCCCGACCGACGCGGACGTGTGGGACCCCGCCCTGTTCGAGGGCGCCACGCACGTGACGCCCGCCGAGCGCGCCGCGCTCGCCGCCCTGCGGGAAGCGGGCCTCTCGGACGTCGTGCCGCGCCCCTTGAAGTACGACCACCCGTTCACGTACTGGGACTACCGCCAGCTCGGCTTCCCCAAGAACAGGGGCATGCGCATCGACCTGGTGTACGGGAACGAGGCGTTCGCGAAGGCCGTGACGGATTCGTACGTGGACCGCGAGGAGCGCAAGGGCAAGGGCGCGTCCGACCACGCGCCGGTCGTGGTGGACCTGGAGGTCTGACCGGCTCCCCGCGCCCCCGTGCGGGGCGCGGGGAAGCCCCTCGCCTTACGGCTCCAGCGCGCCCTTACGGCTCCAGCGCCTCCAGATCCACCGACTCCGCGATCGCCGCGAGCCCCGCGTCCCCCGGATGCAGATGGTCCCCGCTGTCGTAGGCGGCGAGCATCCGCGAGGGATTCGCCGGGTCCCGCAGGACCGCGTCGAAGTCCAGGACGGCATCGAAGTCGTCGCCGCCGCGCAGATAGTCGTTGATCTTCACGCGCTCCGCGTCCGCCGCCGCCGTGCACAGGGACTCGCCCTGGCAGGGCGCGATCGTCGCCGCGAGCACCCGCAGGCCCCGCGCGTGCGCCCGCTCGGCGATCTCCCGCATCCCGGCCGTCACCTGGTCCGCCGACGCCCCCCAGCGGACGTCGTTGACGCCCTCGAAGACCACGACCGTACGGGCCGACGTCTGGGCGAACACATCACGGTCCAGGCGGTGCAGCGCGCTCACGCCGCCCGTGTCGGTGGAGACGCCGTCGCCGGGATAGCGGTCCGCGATCACGCGGTTCGCCGAGATCCCCTGGTTCAGGACCCCGAAGCGCGGCACCTCGTCCTGCTGGAGCAGCCGCGTCGCGAGCACGTTGGGCCAGCGGTGGTTCGCGTTCTGCGTCGACTTCACGCCGTCCGTGATGGAGTCGCCGAGCAGCACCACCGAACCGGGCCCGCCGCTCACGTCGACTCCGGTGAGCAGCGGCCAGGTCGAGATCGTGGAGGTGTACGCCTGCGGGGAGCCGTCCGCCGCGTGATCGCCGGGGCCGCTCACGTACGAGGTCTGGATGGCCTGGCTGTGGACGGGCGCGGTCAGCACCGTCCCCGGGAGGTGGAAGCTCACCAGGAGGTTGGTGTCCGCGGGCACGTCGAAGTCGAGCGGGTCGCTGAACGCCTGTGTGCCGGCCGGGACTTCGGTGTGGCCCCTGCCGCCGAAGGACAGCCGCCGCGGCTCGCCCCGCGCCCCCGCGCCGGACTCCTGCACCGCCACGGTCGCGCTCCCGATCCGTACCGGAGCCGAGGCGAAGGTGTTGTCGAGCCGGATGCGCACCCGGGGCCCGCCCGTGCTCGTGTGGACGACAAGGCGCACGGTGCGGTCGGTCCACGGGCCCACCGCGGTGTACCCGGCGGTCGAGGCCGACCAGGTGCCGGTCCAGCCCTTCGTGGCCTGGCGCACGGAGAGCGAGAAGACATGCAGATCCGGGGCGCCCGGGTCCTTGGGCAGGGTCACCGAGGCGATCTCGCGCCCCCGCGTCACCGGCACGGTCACGACGTACAGCCGTGTCTTCTCGGCGAGTTGGCCGCCGGGAGTGTTCACGTGCGGCAGCGCGACCGCCTTGGTGGCGAGCGGGCCCGAGCGCCAGTCCGGCGCCGTCAGCCGGTACGTGCCCCTGGACCCGTCCCGGTAGCGCACCGTCCCCGTGCCGCTCGCGTCGCCGCCCGTGCCCGCGACCAGGAACGCAAGCGCGTCCCCGCGCCCGCGGAGCCGCACGGACTGCCCGTCGGCCCGCACGTTGTCCGCCTGGCCCGTGCGGGTGCGGGGCCAGGTGAGCCGGGCCCCGTCCACGGCGAGCGAACGGCCCGGAGTCCAGCCCGCCGCGCTCAGGTCCTGCGCCGAGAGGGAGCCGCCCGAACCGTCGAAGTCCGCCTCACCGGGCCGTGCGTCGTCACTGACCGCCCTGTTGTCGAAGAGCCGCTCCAGGGGGAGCGGCCCGGGTCTGTGCGGCGCGGCCTGTGCCGTCGCCACAGGTACGGCGGCGGTGAGCACCGCGAGTACGGCGGCCGCTCCCCAGATACGTGCGGTACGCGTGGTACGCGAGCTGCGTGGGCGCACACCGGACCCCTCCCTTGGCTGAAGCTGACGTGACGACAGGTGCGCCATGAAGCTAAGGAGACCGGAGAGAAGCGTCAATGAGGTGCGCGTGAACATGACCCGAACTCGCCGGGATGCCGTACGGCGACGCCCCCGGAGCGGTCGGGGCCCGGTTCCACCGGCGCGTATCCGCAGGCATGCGGGGCACACTGCCCGACGAATCCTCGCCCGACGGCCGCGCGGAGCGATTCGCCTCATTCCGTGATCAACTGATGCAAGATACATTCTTGGGGCGTTGACATCCATCGGAGAGGCCGATCATGAACATCTCCTTCTTCGGCAGGCGGCGCCGGCAGGAGTCCGCCGACCGGGGCTCGGTACTCGCCTCGGCGTTCGACGAGGATCCGGCGGGCGTGGCCGAACTCCTCTCCGAATGCGAGCTGCTTCGCTCCCAGGCCGCCGGCGCCGGTCTCGAACTCGACGACTCCGCGGCCTCGTTGACCGCCCTCGACCAACTCCTGCCGCGCTGGCGCGACGACCCCGAACTGCTGCCGTGGCTCGGCAACGACGCGGGCCTGTACCTCGGTTCGGTCATCGTCCGTACGGTGCCCGGCGCCGTCTGGCACGTCTGGCCCGCGGGCAGCCCCGTCGTGCGGCTCGCTTCGGGGCGCGAGATCCAGGTGGTGGAGGCGGGTCTCGACTGGGCCGTGCACGGCGCTCCCGAGCTGACCCAGGTCTTCGCGGAAGCCTCGGAAACGTAACCGCAGTTCGATGTAACTACAAATACGGTTAATGTCCATACGTGCGTGTCGTCCAATAAGTCCCGTTTTCGCGTGGATAGTTTGCGCGGACCGACACCGCCGAGAGTGGGCAGGGCAGGGCATGGCCGTCGATCCGCTGATCGAGCTGCGTGATGTGAACAAGTACTACGGGAAGTTGCATGTCCTACAGGACATCAACCTCACCGTCGGCAAGGGGGAGGTGGTCGTGGTCATCGGCCCGTCAGGGTCGGGGAAATCAACGCTCTGCAGGACGATCAACCGTCTGGAGACGATCCAGTCGGGAGCCATCGCACTGGACGGGCAGCCGCTTCCGGAAGAGGGCAAGGCACTGGCCACGCTCCGCGCCGACGTCGGCATGGTGTTCCAGTCGTTCAACCTCTTCGCGCACAAGACCGTGCTCCAGAACGTCTCCCTCGCGCCGGTCAAGGTGCGGGGCCGCAAGAAGGACGAGGCCGAGCGGCGCTCCCGTGAACTCCTGGACCGGGTGGGCCTGGCGACACAGGCCGACAAGTACCCGGCACAGCTCTCGGGCGGTCAGCAGCAGCGTGTGGCCATCGCACGCGCGCTCGCCATGGAGCCCAAGGTGATGCTCTTCGACGAGCCGACCTCCGCCCTCGACCCCGAGATGATCAACGAAGTGCTCGAGGTCATGCAGGGCCTCGCCCGCGACGGCATGACCATGGTCGTCGTCACCCACGAGATGGGCTTCGCCCGCTCGGCAGCCAACCGCGTGGTCTTCATGGCCGACGGCCGCATCGTCGAGGACCGGGCCCCCGAGGACTTCTTCAACAATCCGGAGAGCGACCGGGCCAAGGACTTCCTCTCCAAGATCCTCAAGCACTGACGGGGGGCCAGGCATGATGCGTACGACACGTCTGCTCGCGGCGCTCGTCCTCGCCGCGTGCGCCGCGAGCGCCTGCGGCAAGGAGGGCAGCCCCCCGGTGAAGGGGCCGCAGCCCGACGAACTGCCGAAGTACCAAGTGGCGAAGGGATTCTCGCTGCCGGACTCCGGTACCTGGAAGAAGGCCAAGCGGCGTGGCCACCTCGTCGTCGGGGCCAAGGAGGACCAGCCCTTCCTCGGCGAGAAGAACCCCGCCACCGGGGCGTACTCCGGCTTCGACATCGAGATCGCCAAGATGGTCGCGGCCTCGCTCGGCTTCGAACCGGCGTCGACCCGGTTCAAGACGATCGCGTCGGCGAACCGCGAGACCGCCCTGCAGAACGGGCAGATCGACTACTACGTCGGCACGTACACCATCAACGACCTCCGCAAGAACCTCGTCGGCTTCGGCGGCCCCTACTACATGGCAGGCCAGGGCCTGCTCGTGCGCACCGACGAGGACGACATCAAGGGGCCGCAGGACCTCGACGGCAAGAAGGTCTGCTCGGCGGCCGGATCGACGCCCTACCAGCGCATCCAGAAGGACTACCCGAAGGCGACGCTCGTCGCGTACGACACGTACTCGGTCTGCGTCGACAACCTGCTCACCTACCAGGTCGACGCCGTCACCACCGACGACGCAATCCTCATCGGATACGCGGCCAAGGTGCCCGACGAGCTCAAGGTGGTCGGCAAACCCTTCTCGAAGGAGCCCTACGGCATCGGCGTGCCCAAGAACGACACGGCGCTGCGGTTCGCCGTCGACGACGCGCTGGCCGCCAGGGAGAAGGACGGCGACTGGAAGAAGGCCTACGACGCCACGCTCGGCCTCTCCGGAGTCCCGGCGCCGAAGCCGCCCGCCATCGACCGCTACCCGGCGAGCTGAGGAGGCGTCGTGGACGTACTGACAGACAACTTCTCCACCTTCGGCAAGGGGTTCCTCGGGACCGTCGAACTCACCGTGTACGCCTCGATCCTGGCCCTCGTGCTCGGGTTCGTCATGGCGTCGTTCCGGGTGGCGCCGGTCGGCTCCTTCCGGGCGTTCGGCACCGCCTGGGTGACGGTCCTGCGCAACACCCCGCTCACGCTGCTCTTCTTCGCGGTGCTGCTCGGTCTTCCGCGCTTCGGACTCGTCCTGCCCTTCAAGGTGTTCGCCGTCATCGCGCTGGGCTGCTACACCTCCGCGTTCATCTGCGAGGCACTGCGCTCGGGCATCAACACCGTCCCCAAGGGCCAGGGCGAGGCGGCCCGCAGCCTGGGGATGACCTTCGGGCAGACACTGTCCATGGTGGTGCTCCCGCAGGCCTTCCGGTCCGTCATCCCGCCGGTCGGCTCCACCCTCATCGCCCTCGCCAAGAACTCGGCCATCGCGGGCGCGTTCAGCGTCACCGAGCTGCTCGGCACGTACAAGACGCTCAGTGAGCTCGGTTACAACATCATCTGGACGTTCGTCTGGATCGCCGTCGGCTACCTGATCATCACCCTCGCCATCAGCGCCGTTTTCAACGTCCTCGAAAAGCGCTGGGGAGTCGCCCGATGAAAGCCCTCTCCCACGAATCCACCGCCCTCTACGACGTACCCGGCCCGAAGACCGAGCGCAGACACAAGCTCTACGGGCTGCTCTCCACCGTGGTCCTGCTCGCCCTGGTCGGCTGGCTCCTCTACCTCCTGTTCG
>NZ_JBNNJZ010000181.1:0-14357 GCF_050270335.1 Streptomyces sp. NPDC059900 | reverse complement strand
CAACCCCGACCGGATGCACCTGGTGATCGGCGCGGACACCGGGCACCGCTACACGGAACGGGTCTTCGCCCGCCATGAGGAGGCGCTCGATCCGCGCACCCTCAAACCGCACCAGATCACGGACCTGGCCGACCTCGCCCTGCCGTGGTCGGCGATGGAGTGGAACCGGCGCGGTTACGACGTACGCGCCAGGACGTCCACGCCCGACGCCCGCACGAACACGCACGACAAGGAGGGGACCGGATCGTGACCATCGCCGCCCTGGAAGCACTCACCTTCGGCCTCGGCCGCCTGGTGGAAGCGGCCGACGCTGCCGGACACCGGTTCTGCCTGCTCACCGGCAACCGGTCCGTCTACCGGCACGAACTGGCCCGCCTGGCGCCGGGAGCACTCGACATCGTCGACGTCGACACCCGCGACGCCTCCGCGTCCGCCGCGGCCCTGGCCGCCGTCCCCGGCCTGAAGGGGCTCATCAACTCCACCGACACCTGGAGCGTGCCGGGCGCGGACCTGGCCGCCGGACTCGGCCTGCCGGGACCCGACCCGGCCGCGGTCCGCGTGCTGCGGGACAAGAGCCGCGTGCGCAACCTCCTGCACGAGAAGCACCTGAGCCGCGGCCCCGCCCTGACGATCCCGGCCGACCCTGCCGCGGCCGACGAGGTGCTGGCGCAGATCGGCCTGCCGGTGGTCCTCAAGGACTCCGCGGGCACCTCGTCGCGCAACGTCTGGCTGGTGCGCGACGAGCGGCAGCTGCGCGCGGCGCTGCGCGAGGCGGCCCAACGTCCCTTCTCCGGGGCGCTGTTCGCAGAGCCCTTCTTCGCCGGTCCCGTCTACAGCGCGGAGACGCTGAGCTGGGCGGGGGAGACGAGGCTCCTGGGCGTGCTCAGCCGTCAGATGTCTCCCGAACCGTCCGTGCGCGAGGAGGCAGCCGCCTTTCCCGTCGCCCTGCCCGAAGCGGAATTCGCCCGGCTCCAGGACTGGGCGGGGCGCGTTCTCGAGGCCGCGGGCCACCAAGAGGGCTTCGCCCATGTCGAGTTGGTGCTCACCGCCGAGGGTCCGGAGCTCGTCGAGATCAACCGGCGTATCGGGGGAGCGCTCGTCGGCGAGGCACTGTGCCGCGCCCTGCGCACCAATGTGTACGACGCGATGATCGCCGTGGCGCTCGGCCTGCGCCCCGCCCTGCTCGACGCACCCGCCGCCTCGGGCCCCGCATCGGGGTTCGTCCTGGTCTACCCCGACCGGCCGGGCACCCTCACCGGGTGGACCGGCGTGGAGGGCCTGGCCGCCTTCCCCGGCGCACCGGAGTGGTATCCCACCGCGGCCCCCGGCGACCGCCTGGAGCACGTGCACGACCAGCGTGGCTGCACGGGCATCGTCCTGACCGAGGGAGCCACCGCGGAACTCGCCCTGCACCGTGCGCTCAGCGCCGCCGGGAGCATACGGCCGCTCATCGCTCCCCGGTGATGCTGCCGGTCACGCCGCGCGGGCGCCTGCGGTCCGGCCTCGCGCGGCTGACGGGGCCGCAACGGTTCCTGCTCGCCGGGTCCTTCCTGATCCCGCTGGGCAGCTTCGCCGTGCTGCCCTTCATGTCGGTGCTGCTCCACGAGCGGCTCGGCATGGGGCTCGGTGCGGTCGGCGTCGTGCTGGCCGTCGCCTCCCTCGTGCAGTTCTCCGGCGGGGTGGTGGGCGGCGCCGTGGCCGAGCGCATCGGGCTGCGGCGCACGATGCTGCTCGCCCTGGTGATCCGTACGGCGGGGTTCGGCTGCTTCCTGCCCGGCCTGCGCCACCCCGCTGCCGCGGTCTTCGCGCTCTTCCTGGTCTCCGTGGGCGCCGCGCTCTATCTGCCCGCGAACAAGGCCTACTTGATCCACGAGGTGGACGAGAACCAGCGCCCGCTGCTGCTGTCGGCGAGCGGTTCCGCGCTGAACGCGGGCATAGCCCTGGGCCCGCTGGCGGCGGCGCCCTTCGTCCTCACCGCGTCGGCCGGCCTGTTCACCGCGGTCACCGCCCTGTTCGCGGCGATCACCGCGGGGCATGCGCTGCTGCCCGCGGAGAGCCCCGGCCACGGGCCGGCCGCCGGGGCCGGACAAGCCCCACCACCACGCCGGGAGAAGGCGTTCACCGGCCTGGCCGTGCTGCCGTTCGCGACCACCGTGCTGAGCCTGTACGTCTTCATGTTCTTCCAGCACTATCTGGCCCTGTACGCGGTGCCCCGCACCTCCACGACGTACTACGGCCTGGTTCTCGCGCTCTACGCCCTGCTGCTCGTGATCGCGCAGCCCCTCCTCTCGGAGCGGATCGCGCGCCTGCCCTACGCCCGGGCCCTGTGGTGGGGGTTCGGTGCGATGGCCGCGGGCATGGCCGCGCTCGCCGTCGGCAACCATGCCGCCATCCTGGCCGGGGCCCTGCTCGTCTGCCTCGGCGAGCTCGTCCTGTTCTTCAAGAACGACCTCGAGGCCCTCGCCCGGTCGCCCCGTTCCCCGGCGGTCGTCTTCGGCCACCAGCGTCTCGCGGCCGGAATCGGCGCCTTCGTCAGCGGCGCGGCCGGAGGCGAGGGCTACCAGCTGGCCGAACGCAGCGGCGGCGCGGGCCTGTTCTGGGGTGCGGTAGCCGTGCAGTGCGCACTGCTCCCGCTCGTCGTCGGCCGCTGGTCCGCGCGCAAAGAGGGCGTACCCCTTACAGGCCGAGGTCGCTGAGGCCGGGGTGGTCGTCGGGGCGGCGGCCGAGCGGCCAGTGGTACTTGCGCTCGGATTCCTGGATGGGCAGGTCGTTGATGCAGGCGTGCCGGACGCGCATCAGGCCGTCGTCGCCGAACTCCCAGTTCTCGTTTCCGTACGAGCGGTACCAGTGGCCGGAGTCGTCGTGCCATTCGTAGGCGAAGCGCACCGCGATGCGGTTGCCGTCATGTGCCCACAGTTCCTTGATCAGGCGGTAGTCGAGCTCCCGGTCCCACTTGCGGGACAGGAAGGCGACGATGGCATCGCGGCCGGTGACGAACTCGGCGCGGTTCCGCCAGCGGGAGTCCTTGGTGTAGGCGAGGGCGACCTTGTGGGGATCGCGGCTGTTCCAGCCGTCCTCGGCGAGGCGGACCTTCTGGGCCGCGCTCTCGCGGGTGAACGGCGGAACGGGGGGTCGTTCGGTCATGGATATCTCCCGAAGAAGGTGCGGCGCGGCGTCCGCGAACTGGAGAACGTGCGTTCTCTGCCGAGGCGGCCCACGATAGGAGAACGCACGTTCTCACGCAAGGGTGCGGGTGTGCGCCGCCGCGTAGTAGGGTCGGAGAACGAACGTTCTCATCTGTCTGGAGCCCTCATGGATCGCGCCGAAGCGGAAACCAGACTCCTCGACGCCGCCGAAGGGCTCTTCTACGAGCGGGGAATCCAGGCCGTCGGCATGGACCAGGTGCGCGCCGCCTCGGGTGTCTCGCTCAAGCGGCTCTACCAGCTCTACCCCTCGAAGTCGCAGCTGGTCCTGGCCTGCCTGGAGCGCCGCGACCGCCGCTGGCGCACCCGGCTCGCCGAGTACGCGCAGAGCAGGCCGGGCGGGGTGGAGCGCATCCTCGCGGTCTACGACTGGCTGTACGAGTGGTTCTGCGAACCCGACTTCCGGGGCTGCGCCTTCATCAATTCCTTCGGCGAACTCGGCTCCGTGGAACCGGCGGTGGCCGAGGCCGTGCGCGCGCACAAAGATGCCTTCCACCACTACATGGCCGATCTTGTGGCCGACGCGGGTGAATCCGGGCAGACTGTCGGCCCGTTGGTCCTGCTCGCGGAAGGGGCCATGACCACGGCCGCGATATCAGGGTCACCCGAAGCGGCGCGCCAAGCCCGCCTCGGCGCCGCCCAGTTGCTGGCCGCGCGGTAACCGCCGGTCGCTCGACAGGAAGAAGGCCGATGGCCAAGACGTATCGCATCGGTTTCGGCACGCGCCTGATCAACGGCGTGTTCCGGACGATGACCCGGTTCGGGATCGGCAAGGACTACCGGTACATCCTGACCGTGCCCGGCAGGAAGTCGGGCCGCCTCTACTCTGTCCCGGTCGACGTGATGTCCGCGGGCGGCGAGCGCTGGGTCGTCGGCGCCTACGGGGTGAGCAACTGGGTGCGCAACGCCCGCGTGGCCGGGCAGATCGACCTCAGCAGGGGCGGCACGTCGCACACCGTGCGCGTGGTCGAACTCGGCCCCGAGGAGAGTGTCCCCGTCCTGCGCCAGTACTGGCGTGAAGTGCCCGTCACGCGGGCCTACTTCGACGTGACGGGCGACTCGACGGACGAGGAGTTCGCCGCCGAGTCGCCGCGCCACCCGGTGTTCCGCCTGGCGTAGCCTCAGCCCGCCTTGGCCCCGGTGTGCAGGGCCAGGGCGCCGTGCGCGGGCACGGTGGTTTCGATCTTCCCGTCGTCCCCGACGGTGACCGTGTTGCCGTCGCAGCTGCCGGGGGACGCCTCGGCGACATTGCAGTAGGTGCCGCCGGGCAGGGACGACGCGAACGTCTGCTTCAGCTCGCCGTCGCCGTTGTTGAGGGCGACAAAACCCTTGTCGCCGCGGCCGAAGGCCAGGGCGCTGCCGCCGTTGTCCCACCAGTCGGTCAGCTCGGCGGCGCCCACCTCGTTGCGGAACCCGACCAGGCCGGTGATCGCCTGCTGGGTGTGCGTGTTCGTCCAGCCCTCGCCCCCGCTGGGCGGGCCCGCGTCCTTGTCGCTCCACTCGTAGCCGGAGTACACGTTCGGCGAGCCGTAGGGCGAGGCGAGCATGAAGACGTTGGCCAGGGCGTAGCTCGCGCCGTCCTTGTAGGTGAGCGTCGAGCCGTTGCGCTCGGTGTCCCAGTTGTCGACGAAGGTACGGGCCGATGCGCTGCCCAGCTTGCCGTCGGCGACCGACTTGAGCTGCGCGATGTCGCCGCCCTGGAAGGCGCTCTTGAGGTGCCCGCCGTAACGGAACTCGTCGACGTCCCCGACGCCGGTGTACTCCTCGGGCTGCACGGCCTCCCCGCCGCCGTGGATGACCTCCGAGACCCAGAATCCGGGGTCGCTCATCTTGCCCTTGATCGCGGCGACGTCGTCGGCCGACATGTGCTTGGCGGCATCGATGCGGAAGCCGTCCACGCCCAGCGAGCGCAGGTCGTCGAGGTAGGCGGCGATCGTCGTGCGCACCGCGTCGCTGCCGGTGTCGAGGTCGGCCAGGCCCACCAGTTCGCAGTTCTGGACGTTGTCGCGGTTCGTGTAGTCGTTGATGCTGGTGCGGCAGGTGTGGAAGTCGGCGTCCCGGAAGTAGCCGGGGTAGTCGTACTTGCCGTACTGCGTGCCGCCGGTGCCCGTTCCCGACCCGGCCGCCATGTGGTTGACGACGGCGTCCGCGATCACCTTGACGCCCGCCGCGTGGCAGGCGTCGACCATGCCCTTGAAGGCGGCGCGGTCGCCCAGACGACCCGCGATCTTGTAGCTGACGGGCTGGTACGAGGTCCACCACTGGTCGCCCTGGATGTGCTCGGACGCCGGCGACACCTGGACGTAGCCGTAGCCCGCCGGGCCGAGCTCGTCGCCGCAGGCCTTGCCGACATCCGCGTACGGCCGCTCGAACATGGTGGCCGTGACGGTCTTGTCGCCGGGCGGGGTCGCCTGCGACTGCGAGGGCGCGAACGTCGCGAGGCCGGCGGCGGCCAGGACACCGGCCGATGTCGCGCCGATGAGGCGGGAACGGTGCTGCATGGTGCGGCTCCTTCGGGACCGGGCACAGCTGTGCCCGAGAAGGGCAGCGGCTCGTGGGGGAGGCTGCCGTGGGGGGATTGCGCCTCGGAGCCTGCCGTCCGCGCATGTACGCGTCAATGCTTTCTGCAAGATATTTCAACTACCGGTACCGCGAGCGGCTTCGGCGGCCGGTGCGACGGGTGAGTTTCGCGGATTCTGTGAGCGGTGGGTGTGCCCGCACGGCGCGACCTGCACGGGAGCCGTGCTGCAAGAACTTGCGCGAATTCGGTTCTTACTCGGGGGTAGGATCCGCGGCCCGCTTGTTATACCGTCTGTCTAACAAGCGGGCCGCGGCGCGTTGCGGGACGGCGCCCCGGACCGTTGCCTGAGCGAACAAGAGAACGTACGCATCAGAGTCAAGGAGCCGCAGCATGGCAAGCAGCACTGTTCGGCCGGCATCGCACGATCACCCCGAAGAAGACGACGTGGCACGGCGGTTGCTCGACTCGGCCGCCGAACTGGCCTACGACCCTGCCACCGAGGTGGACTGGGACACCCCCCTCGACCGGGACTTCCACGGCGCGAGCCCGGAGTGGTGCTCCCTGTACGGCACGGCCTACTGGCAGGAGCTCACCGAGGCGCAGCGCAAGGAACTGACGCGGCAGGAAGCCGCGTCGGTGGCCAGCACGGGCATCTGGTTCGAGATGATCCTCCAGCAGATGGTGCTGCGCGACGTCTACATGAAGGACCCGGCCAGCGACGAAGTGCAGTGGGCGCTCACCGAGATAGCCGAGGAGTGCCGGCACTCGATCATGTTCGCCCGCGGCGCCCGCAAGCTGGGCGCGCCCGCCTACCGGCCCAAGCGGTTCGCGATGGAACTGGGCCGGGCGTTCAAGACGGTGGCCTTCGGCGAGGCGGCCTACGCCGCGATCCTCGTGGCCGAAGAGGTCCTCGACGTCATGCAGCGCGACTGGATGCGCGACGAGCGCGTCGTGCCGTTCGTCCGCACGATCAACAACATCCACGTCGTCGAGGAATCGCGGCACATGAAGTTCGCCCGCGACCAGACGACCAAGCGCCTGTCCGGGGCGGGCCCGCTGCGCCGCCAGATCAACGCGTTCGTCGTCGCCATCGCCTCGTACTACATCGTCACCAGCATGGTGAACGACAAGGTGTACGCGAACGCGGGGCTGGACGAGAAGCGTGCCCTGGCCGAGGCGAAGAACAACGAACACCACAAGTCCATGATGCGCTCCAGCTGCGCGGGCCTCATGGAGTTCCTGGCCTCCTCGCGCCTGCTCACCAAGCCGGCCCTGGCCTTCTACAAGCGCGCCAACCTCATCTGAGCAGCGCGCCGCCGAACGATTCCCGGCAGTGCGCGCAGCCCCAGCACCCCGAGCACCCCGAGCAGTTCCGTTGTGAGTTGATCCCAGCCGATCGAGCTGAGAACCAGCCGATCCGAGCCGAGCGAGTCGAGCCGACGACATGACCTCCTACGCCATCACCCAGACCTGCTGCAACGACGCCACATGCGTGGCCGTGTGCCCGGTCAACTGCATCCACCCCACGCCCCAGGAACGGGCGTTCGGCAGCACGGAAATGCTGCACATCGACCCGGCGACCTGCATAGGCTGCGGCGCCTGCGCCGACGCCTGCCCCGTCGAGGCGATCTTCCCGGTGGACAGCCTGCCCGTCGCCCAGCAGGAGTACGCGGAGATCAACGCGGCGTACTTCGCGGACCAGGAACCCGAACCGGCCCCGGACGGGCCGAACTTCCACGCCTGGGACAAGCCGTCCTTCCCGCGGGTCCTGCCCTCGGACTTCGCACCGCTCAAGGTCGCCGTCGTCGGCACCGGACCCGCCGGGATGTACGCGGTCCAGGACCTGCTCCTGCACACCAGTGCCGAAGTGACCCTGATCGACCGGCTGCCGGAGACCGGCGGCCTCGTGCGCTTCGGCGTGGCGCCGGACCACCCCGCCACCAAGAAGGTCGGCGAGACCTTCGCCCGCTTCCACACCCACCCGCGGGTGCGCATGCACCTGGGGCTCGACGTGGGCGCCGACGTCACCGCGCAGGAGCTTGCCGCCCACCACGACGCGGTCATCTACGCCGTCGGCGCCTCGGCCGACCGCACCCTGTCCGTACCCGGCGAGGAACTGCCGGGCAGCATCTCCGCCAGGGCCTTCGTCGCCTGGTACAACGGCCACCCCGACGAGGCGCCGGACGCGATCGACCTGTCCGCCGAACGCGTGGTCGTCGTCGGCAACGGCAACGTCGCCCTCGACGTCGCCCGCATCCTGCTCGCCGACCCCGACAGCCTCGCCCGCACCGACATCGCCGACCACGCGCTGACGGCGCTGCGCGCGGGCAACGTCCGCGAAGTGGTCCTGCTCGGCCGCCGGGGCCCCGAGGACGCCGCGTACACCAAGTCCGAACTGCTCGCCCTCAAGCACGTACCGGGCCTGGACCTGGTCGTCGACGACCACGACCCCCGGGTCGCCACAGCCGTCGACGAGGCCGACCCGGCGTCCGACCCCAAGGGCAAGGCGGCCCTCCTGCGCGGCGTCACGCGCGCCCACGTCGACTGGGACCAGGCGCCCGCACCGGGACGGCGCATCGTGCTGCGCTTCCACTCCGCGCCCGTGGAGATGGTCGGCGAGGAAGCCGTCCGGGGCGTACGCGTCGTGGAGGCCTCGGGGGAGCGGACGATACGGACCGACATGGTGCTGCGCGCGATCGGCTACCGCGGGATGCCGGTCGCCGGACTGCCCTTCGACGAGACCACCGGCACCGTCCCGCACGAGGGCGGCCGGGTGACCGGACAGCCGGGCACCTACGTCGTGGGCTGGATCAAGCGGGGCCCCAGCGGCGGTATCGGCGCCAACCGCACCTGCGCCGCCGAGACGGTCACCACGCTCCTGGCCGACGCGGTCGCAGGCGCCCTGCCCGCACCGCCGCGCGCGCCCAAGGCCTTCCACCGGCTCGCCCGGCGCCGCAACCGGAAGGCGGTCTCGGCCTGAGCCGCCCCTCAGGCGTCGCGATTCTCGGCCAGGGTGTGGGCGACGAGGGCGTTGGCGTGTCCGTGCCCCAGGCCGTGTTCGGCCTTGAGCCAGGCGACGATCTCCATGTGCTTGGTCAGCGGCGAGGAGCGTATGAGGTCCTTCCACTCCGCGACCGGGCGTCCGTACTTCTTCTCGATCGAAGGGAAGTAGCTGGCGGGGCCCTTGGTGGCTTCGGTCATGGTGATGCCGTCCTGTCTCTCGCAAGTCCTCTGCCGCGGTGTCGCGGTGTTGTGGTGAGTAGGACAGGTGGGGCCGGATCAAGTCATCGGGCGGCCGGAGTGTTCTAGGTCACATGTTCGCCTGGCGGGGCCGGATCGCCGGGATTAGCCTAAATGTGTGAACGCCGCACCTGGTCGTTCACCGCCTGCCTGACGCACGAGCAATCCCATGACCGGCTCTGGTACGACACCCTCGGAGTCTGCCGCCTCCCCGAAGCGGGGCAGCGGCAGCGGTATCGCACTCCTCGTCATCGCCTCGTGCCAGCTGATGGTGGTCCTCGACATCACCATCGTGAACATCGCCCTGCCGCACATCCAGACCTCGCTGGGCTTCTCGACCGAGACCCTCTCCTGGGTGATCAACGCCTACACGCTGACCTTCGGCGGCCTGCTGCTGCTCGGCGGCCGCCTCGGCGACATCCTCGGACGCCGCCGGGTCTTCATGTTCGGCGTCCTGCTCTTCGCGGCCGCCTCGCTGCTGGGCGGACTCTCCCAGGAGTCCTGGCAGTTGCTCGCGGCCCGCTCGCTGCAGGGCGTCGGAGGCGCCATCGCCTCGCCCACCGCGCTCTCGCTGATCACCACGACGTTCCGCGAAGGCCCCGAGCGGAACCGGGCGTTCGGCGTGTTCGCCGCCGTATCGGCCGGCGGCAGCGCGATCGGGCTCCTGGCGGGCGGGCTGCTCGTCGAGTGGCTCGACTGGCGCTGGGTGCTCTTCGTGAACATCCCCATCGGCCTGCTCATCGCGTTCGCGACACCCCGCTACATCCGCGAGTCCGAGCGCCACCCGGGGCACTTCGACATCCTGGGCGCCCTCACCTCCACCGTGGGCATGGTGCTGCTCGTCTACGGATTCATCCGCGCCTCCAAGGACGGCTGGAGCGACGGCCTGACCATCGCGTCCTTCGCGGCGGCCGTGGTGCTCCTCGCCCTCTTCCTCACGGTCGAGCGCCGCTCGAAGCAGCCCATCACCCCGCTGTGGATGTTCCGCGACCGCAACCGCGCCGGTGTCTACGGGATGATGCTGTGCCTGGCCGCGGCGATGTTCGGCATGTTCTTCTTCCTGACGCTGTTCGTGCAGAACATCCTGGACTTCAGCCCGCTGCGCGCCGGCCTCGCCTTCCTGCCGGTCAGCGCGATCATCGCGGTGGGCGCGGGACTCGCCTCCCAGCTGCTGCCCAAGTGGGGGCCCAAACCCTTCATGGTGGTGGGCGCGACGCTGGCCGCCGTGGGCCTCGGCTGGCTGACACTGACCGACGTCGACAGCACGTACGTCGGAAGCCTGCTCGGCCCCGTGCTGGTCTTCGGCTTCGGCATGGGCATGCAGTTCGTCTCGCTGACCCTGATGGCGGTGTCGGGGGTGCAGTCGCAGGAGGCCGGAGCGGCCTCCGGAATCCTCAACGCCACCCAGCAGGTGGGCGGTTCGCTCGGCCTGTCCGTCCTCGTCACGGTCTTCGGCACGGCCAGCCGCAACGAGGCCACCGACCAGGTCCCCCGCTTCCTGAAAGAGGCAAGCCCGGCCCAGCTGGTGGAGTTCCGCAGAACGGGACAGCTCCCCGGCCGCTGGGGCGACCAGGTCCTGACGTCCGGCATCTCCAGCTCCTTCGTGGCCGCTGCCGTCTTCGCCGTCGTTGCCGCACTGATCGCCCTGGTGGTCATCCAGGTGCGGCCCGCCGACCTGGAGCGCCTCCAGGGCGGCGGGGTCCCGCTCGCACCGGGCGCGGACGCGCCGGACCCGGCCGCGCCGGACCCGGCCGCGCCGGACCCGCCCGCGGACGACGGTCCTCCTGCGGGCGGCCCTTCCCGCAGCGGCCCTCCCGCCTCCGGCTGAAAGCAGCCGCACCCGCAGCCGCAGCCCGCTCGGCGTCCCCTCGGCGGATGGCCTGATTGCCCCGCTGTGCAAACGAGTTGATGGCGGGCAGACGTAGTATGACCAGCCCGATCGGCGCGCGGACGGTGAGGGCGGCGCGGGGCAAGGACCCATGGAGACGGGCGTGAACACGGACACCGACTACCGCTTGCTGGGTCCGGTCGAGGCATGGCGCGCGGGCCGCCGGCTCGCCCTCGGCGGACCCAAACCCAGGGCCCTGCTCGCGGCGCTGCTCCTGGAACCCGGACGCGTGGTGTCCGTCGACGCGCTGGTCGACGCCATCTGGGGCGAGCGCCCGCCGGACACGGCACGCTCCCTGATCCAGTCGTACGTCTCCGCGCTGCGCCGCGCACTGTCCGCCGACGCCATCGAGACCCGGCCGCCGGGCTATCTGGTCCACGCGGACGCCACGCTCGTCGACCGCGCCGAATTCGAGCTCCTGTGCACCCGGGGCAGGCAGGCCGCCGCGGACGGTGATCACGCGGCGGCCGCCCGGCTGCTGGGAGACGCCCTGGCCCTGTGGCGCGGCCCCGCACTCGGCGGCATCGGCGAAACGCTGCGCGCCGTGGCCGACCAGCTGGACGAGGCGCGGCAAGCGGCCCTGGAGGAGCGGATCGCCGCGGAACTGGCACAGACGGGCCGCGAGACGGAACTGGTGGGCGAGCTGACCGCGCTGGTCGCCAGGCACCCCGGACGAGAGCGGCTGCGCGGCCAACTCATGCTTTCTCTCTACCGGTTGGGCCGCCAGGCCGACGCGCTGACCGTGTACGCGGAGGGCCGCGACGTACTCGCCGACGAGCTCGGGATCGACCCCGGACCCGATCTCAGACGGATGTACGAGGCGATCCTGCGGGCGGACGAAGAGCTGCTGCCCGCCGCGGCGAACGCCCCCGACCCCGCCCGCGACGCAGCCGCCGTCGTCCCCGTCGCGGCCCTCCTGCCGCCCACCATCGGCGACTTCACCGGCCGCGACACCCAGCTCGCCGCGGTGCGGGCCGCGCTGTCCGAACCCCGCGAGGCCATGCCGGTCGTCGTCCTGTCCGGGCCCGGCGGCGTCGGCAAGTCCACCCTGGGCGTGCGGGCGGCGCACCAGGTCGCCGACGCCTACCCGGACGGGCAGCTGTACGCCGAGCTGCGGGGTGCCACCGATCCCGTGGCACCCGGCGAAGTGCTCGGGCGGCTCCTCTACGCCCTGGGGGCCGATCCGCCCGACGGAGACGCCGAGCGGCGCGACCTCTTCCGCAGCCTGGTCGCCGGGCGGCGCGTCCTGCTGGTACTCGACGACGCGGGCAGCGAGTCACAGGTGCGCCCACTGCTTCCGGGGAGCGCCACCTGCGGGGTCCTGATCACCGCGCGGGCCCGCCTGGGCGCGCTGCCCTGCACCCACCGCGCCGATCTCGACGTACTCGACACGGAGCCCGGCACCGAGCTCCTCGGGCGCGTCGCGGGGGAGCAGCGCGTCAGGGACGAGCCGGACTCCGCCCGGCGCATCGTCGAACTGTGCGGCGGCCTCCCGCTCGCCATCCGGATCGCCGGCGCCCGCCTCGCCACGCGCCGGCACTGGACCGCGCGCATGCTCGCCGACCGGCTCGCCGACGAGCACCACCGCCTGGACGAACTCGCCGTCGGCGACCTGGAAGTACGGGCCGGGCTCGGCATGAGCTACCGCGCCCTGGACGCCCCCGCCCGCACCGCACTGCGCCGCCTGGGCCTGCTCGCGGCACCCGACGTGGCCGCCTGGGTGGTGACCGCGCTGCTCGACGTGCCCGAGGCCGAGGCGGACCGCGTCGTGGAGCAGCTCATCGACGCCCAGCTCCTGCACTGCACCGGCGTCGACCGCGCCGGCCAACCCCGCTACCGGCCCCACGACCTGGTCCGCGTCTACGCCGCCGAACGCGCCGACGCCGAGGACCCGCCCGCCGAACGGGCCGCCGCCGTCGGCCGGGCTCTCGGCGCCTGGCTCTGGCTGACCGGCCGCGCCGCCTCCGCGACACCGTCCGGCGCCGTCGAACTGCACCGCGGGCTCCTGTACTCCAGTGACTCGGACGGCCCCGCCGCGGTGGCCCTGCGCCGCCTCGTCAGGCCGGTGGGCCCCGAAGCCACCCAGCGGGCCCTGGCCGACCCGGCCGCCTGGTTCGAGGCCGAGGCCGACGCCATAGCCGCCGCCGTCGAGCGCGCCGCCGCCCTCGACCTGCACACCCTCTCCTGCGAGGCGGCGGCCGCCCTGTGCTCCTCCGCCTACACCGTCGGCAACCGCTTCGAAGCCTGGTGGCGCACCCACGACGCTGCGCTCGCCGCGGCCCGCCGCGCCGAGGACCGGGCGGGCGAGGCCCTGCTCCTCATCGGCCTGGGCCAACTCCGCTACGAACAGGACCGGTTCACCGACTCCCAGCGCTACTTCAACCAGGCGGCCGGACTCTGCGCCGAACTCGGCGACGTGCGCGGCAGGGCCGCCGCCTTCGCCGGGCTCGGCAGCGCCCGGCGGGAAGCGGGACGGCTGCGCGACGCGCAGGACACGCTCGTGCGCGCCGTCGAGGGCTTCCGCCGGCTCAAGGACGACCCGGGGATCGGCCTGTCCTGCCGGTACGCCGGATCCGTCCAGCTGGAGCTCGGCGACTTCGACGCCTCGCGCTCCTTCCTCGACGAATCGCTGCGGGCCTACCGCAGGCTCGGCAGCCGCCGCGGCGAGTCCCTCACGCTGCGCTCGATCGGCCTGGTGCACCGCGCGCTCGGCGAGTACGCGCAGGCCGAGGAGCTCTCCGGCCGCGCGGTGGACCTCCTGAGCACCCTGGGAGATCCGCTCATGCTTGCCTACGCGATGCAGGCGAGGGCCAAGTCCCGGATACGGCTCGGTCGTTCGGACGAAGCCGCGGTCGAGATCCGCAGCGTCCTCGACGTCTGCCGCGGCCACCGCGACCGCTTCGGCGAGGCACTGGGCCTGCGCACCCTCGGCGAATGCGAACTCGCCGCGGGCCGCCTCGACACCGCCGAGCAGCACCTGACCACGGCCGCCGCGCTCTGGGAGGACCTGGAGCTTCCCCTGCCGCGCGCCCGCACCCTGCGCGATCTCGCCGCGGCGCGGGAGGCGGCGGGGGACCGGCGGGGGGCCGGTGCGCTGCGGGCCGAGGCGCGGGAGGTCTTCACGGCGTACGAGGCGCGCGAACGGAACGAGCCGGGGCTGTAGCCCTGCACCCCGGGTACCTCGGGTACCTCGGGTGCCTCTGGGTTCTCGGGCGCCTCGGGGTCGCTGCAATCCGCTTGGCGCGGACTTGCAGAGAACTTGCAGCGGAGTACGTCATTCTGTGGGTGTCGGCGGGTGAACACGCCGACGGCAACGGGGGATCGCAGGAAACAACGGGGGACTCAGCGGAATTCAACGGGGGAACCACGGGGGAAGGCCACTGATGCCTCGTACGGCCCACACAGCCGACACCGTCGGTCGTGTGGGCCGATCGTCGCGTAGAGCCCCTGCCAGGGCACGGAGGGGACTCCGGGGGCGGGCGGCAGCCCGTCCCCGGAGCTGTGC
>NZ_JBNNJZ010000180.1:0-14459 GCF_050270335.1 Streptomyces sp. NPDC059900 | reverse complement strand
CGGGCGCGGGGGCGCGGCGCGCCCCGGCCGCTCCCGCTCCGCGTGAGCGGAGGCGGCTCGCTCCGCTCACCGCCAGGCGGCACGCGCTGCGCGCGCACCCCCAACCACAGGGCAGGCGGCCCGCGTTGCGGGCCGTGGCCAGCCTGCGGCTGACCCGTGGCTTCCGCTGCGCTCCAGCCACTCCAGGGTGCACCCCCAACTCCCCTGCGGACAGGCGTGCCACGCTCCGCGCGGCCCGCCCGCCAGGCTCACGCCACAAACAGCAGCAAGAGGAGGGGGGTGGCGGAGTCTGGGGGCTGTCGGTAGTGGCAGCCCCGATCTGCTGAGGTGACGCACCGTCATGCATGTCTATCTGGATCACCCCTCAAGTGAGTGCTTCAGAATGAGACACGGATTGAGTCTGGAAACGATCAGCCTCGCCGATCCCGGTGTGCATGTGTGAATCTGCACGTGGCTGTCACCTGTCGTCGATCGCTGGATCTGTGCTCAGCCAACCTGTGAAGCGACAGGCAGGCCGACGAACCTCGCAGGTCAGAAGAACCAACGGCCCCTGGTGCTGCGCAGTTTCGGTGAGCCGACCACCATTGGACCCGCTCACCGAAACTGCGCAGCACCAGGTCAGCAGCGTGACGACTGTGCAATCTCACTGATCGCTGACATCACTCAGCGCAGGTGCCGAAGATCGCGCAGTCAGTCCCGCGAGCAGCCCAGTCTGCTGAACGCCCAGCGCAGTACCTCCTGGTCGGGGTGGTCGCGGCCTGTCCGTTCGAGTGCAGTCAGAGTGTGGGCTGTTAGCCGGGCCCAGTTACGGAAGTTGCCATGAGCTGCGTGGCGGTCGGCGAAGGCGATGTCCGTGGGATCGGTTCGTGCCCAGACGGGATGGTAGAGCGGGATGACCTGCTGAACTTCCTCCAGAGTGAGCTTGGTGACGTGCTGCCAGATGAAGATGCGGGAGGAGAGCATCGGCTCCTTCCGCAACACCGTGTGTGCTCCCTCGCCGCCGGCGAAAACGATCGCGATCTGCGAGTACGGGTGGTCCCAGACGAATCGGAAATATTCGAACGTCTCTCGATTAAGCCACTGCGCTTCGTCCACGACCAGCGTACGCGGCTGGGCCGCCAGCGAGTCCAGGAGCAGCCGGTCGAACTCGGATGGGTGACGCGGAGGTTCGCCCGGCAGACCGAGGGCGGTGAAGAGCTCGTGGCGCACCGCGCGGGCCGTGGGCCGGGCGCGGAAGGCGATCCGGCAGACTTCCTCGCCGCGGGTCCGCTCAAGCTCGCGCAGGCAGACGTTCGCGGCGAGGGTCTTGCCCACGCCGGCCGGGCCGTGGAGGCACATCATCGCCCTGGCGTCGATCGTGTCGGTGATGTTCTCCCTCGCGGCCAGGAGCGCGCGGGTCGTGACGACCGCGGCGTCCGCGAGCTGGGTGTAGTGATCTGTCTCCCGCGGCGGCAGCTGGCTCGTCATGGCTTCTCTTCCCGTCTGGCAGAGCGCAGGGAGGCTGGGGTGTTCCAGTCGTCGGGCGGAGGGGCGTGAGGGATAAGGTCTGGCAGGGCCAAGGCCGCCATGTCGCTGTCGGATGCCGCGGCGAGTTCCTGATCGGCTTCGGCTGCCGTGACGGCGCCCAGGCGCTGCGCGGGCGTGGGCGTGGTGGCTGGGGCGAAGCGCTCTCGACGCAGGGCCTCGGCCTTCTTGGCCTCCTCGCGCAGGCGGCGGGCTCGCACGGTGCGGGTGCGGCGTAGCTCGTCGAGCTGTTCGGGGGTGGCGGCGTCCGCGAGGTGGGCGGTACCGAGGTGACGGCCGGCGGGGTCACAGACCTCGATCTCGTGGGTGTGGTGGGGCATGAAGCGCACCGTGACCTTGAGGCCGGCTTGTCCGGTCATCCAGTCGGCGATGTAGTTGCGGTTCTTGAAGCGGACGCCGTGGCTGGTGAGGGTGCGGGTGCGGCCGTCGTCTTCGAGGGTGAAGGACCACACGTCGGCAGCGGGAACGTCGCGGAGCGGGGTCGGGTCGGCCTGCCATGCTTCGAGCGGCGTGGCTGAATGGAGCTCGGCGGGGTGGTGCTCGGTGTTCCACCAGGCCACCCAGGCAAGGAGTTGCTCGGTGAAGGCCTGGAAGGTCATCGGTGGGCCGCCAGGGCGGCGGTCGGGACGTTTGCGTGGCTTCTTGGGGGTGTAGCCGGGTAGGGCGGCGAACAGCATCACGGTGGCGCAGTGGTTGAGATTCTCGATGCTGCCCTTCAGGTGCGGGCTGTAGGGCGGCAGGACGGTGATGTCCGCGTCCAGGGCGGTCAGCGCGGTGGACACAGTGCGGGAGAGGAAGTCGCGGCCGCGGTCGAAGCGCACGTGTTCGGGCAAGCCGCCGAAGGGGCCGTACGGTTGGGTGCGCACGATCGCCGAGCGCACCGCGGCCAGGATCGAGGCCCGTGTCGGGCAGCCCGGGGTGACCGCGACACCGGTGATCGCTTTGGTCGCGCAGTCGATGAACCACGTGACGTAGGGGTGGACAAGAGCGCCATCGGCATCCACGCGCAGCGGGGCCTGGACGTGGTCGGCCTCCCACACGTCATTACGCCACGTCCGGGGGCGCTTGGCGAACACATCGTGGGCGCGGGCGGCTTCGGGTCCCTGGCGGTAGCCGGCCCGCTCCCCCGCGGTCAGGTCCCGACGGACCGCGCGCAGGAACGTCGCCAGAGAGGGCACGGGATCAAGCAGCGGGACAGCCTGTGACGGGGCGCCGCCCGGAACAGTCGTATCAGATGCAGGCGCGGCCGACGCGGAGATGGAGGACTCATCTGCCGGTGGTGTAGCGGGTGCCTGACGGGCACGGGCGATGAGCTCGCGGTGGACCGCAGAAGCGTTGCCGTGCCAGTACGCCAACAGCACCCGTATCTCAGCAGTGATCTCGAACCGGAGCGTACGACGGGCGCCCGGGGACAGGGTCCTGCCGGGCTCGGCGCTGGCATCGGCCAGCCACCGCCACACCGTCCGCTCCGACACATCCAGGCACTGCGCCACGAGACGGACGTGGTAAGTGGTGAGTTCATGCCGGGCGCGCAGATCCAACAGGCGCCGCAGGGCCGGAGCGCGCAGCGCCGTCAACGACACCGCATCCAGGGCCGGTGCGGGACTGGTCGCAGACTGGGCTTGCAGAGGCTCACCACACGGTATGTGCGCGTCCATGGTCGTCCTCCAGTGCGCCCGAGCGGAACCGGGAAGCGGCAGGTCAGGGGTGAGGGCCCAGGCGGCCGCAGGCCCAGGTGACCAGCTGGCGGTCCACGGGCCTTTCGGGATGACGGTCCCGGATCGCGTACAGGTGGGATGTGATCTTCGCCCAGGTGCGGAAGTTCCCCCGCGCGCACGTTTCGTCGGCGTGCAGCAGGTCCTCGTCGAGGGCGGTGTCCCATAGCGGGTGGAACAGGCGGAGCACAGCTGGCAGTTGGGATGCTTCGAGCCGTGGCATGTGCTGCCAGGTCAGCACCCTGGAGGCCAAGGCAGGTGCGCGGTTCAGGGAGCGCTCCGCGCCAGCTCCGCACAGCACCAGTGAGGCTCTGGTGGTGGGGGCGTCGATGAGCAGCCGCAGGTAGTCCAGCTCCGCAGCAGCGATCCGCTGGACGTCATCGATGACGAGGACGCCCGGGGACTTCAAGGCATCGATGAGCGCGCGGTCAGCCGCTTCCGTCCGGTTCGTGAGCGACTGGGCGGGCAAGCCGAACGCAGTGAGCAGCGCGGCCCGCAGCTGCGGCAGCGCCGGTTTCACCGCGATCACCGCACGGTGTACCGGAACGCGGCGGGGCAACAGACGCAGCGCCTGGTAGACCGTCACTGACTTCCCGTATCCCGGGTCGCCGTAGAGACACAACACACCCCGAGCCGCCACCGTGTGGGCCAGAGCCTTGGTGGCCTCGGCTAGCTGCCGGGTCGACACCAGGTGCGCCCCCGGCGCGTAGAGGCGCACCCCCGCCAGGAGTTCCGGCCTGGACGACGTGTCGGAGCCGCCGTTCGAACCCGCTCCCGTCGAGGACTCACGCCCCGAAGCCCGTCCTGCTTCATCAACCGTGCCCGGCAGTGCCAGATCGGCCACCGCACGGTCGTAGCAGTCGGGGACCACATGGCCCCGAGCCGGGCGGGCGATCTCCAACACGCGCCCCTCGCCCAGATCCCGGCGCACCGCCCGCATCACAGTCGCCAATGAGGGGGTGAGCGAGCCCTCGGCGGCCCAATGGCCGTCGAGGTCGCTGGTCATCCACCGATACAGCGCAGACACGTTCCCGCCCAGATCAGCCAGGCGAGCCCACAACACGTCATCCAGCGTGAAACCTGAACGCCGCGGCATTGGATCCACGCGACCCGACTCACGAGCCACCTCCAGCCAACGCCACACCGTCCGCTCCGAGACCCCGGCAGCTTCAGCAGCGATCCGGACATGAACACGCGTCACACCACCAGCCTGGCCCACCGCCAGCAGACGACGCACCACCACCTCCCGCAACACCACAGGCGTAGCCGCGGGCTCGGTCAACGGATCCGTCCCAGACGACAGCCGACTCTTCGCCATACCAACCAGCACACCCGAGCCCCCAACCCCGCGCACAGGAAGAGGCAACTCCATGACAGCAAGCCACTGCTTACGCTAGGCACTCCACGGCAGTCGACAGTCAACTCATGACAGTCGACACAATCACCGGTACCCACACACCAACCCGCGTATAAACACCGCATGGAAGATCAAACCCACTGCCGACCAACCACTGCCACCCCACCACCCACCCACACAGGGCACACAGTTGCAAGCGCACGGGCGCCAGCTTGCACCATCGTCGCGGCGTCAGTCCCACCAGAGCACGACAACAAAGTGCCGCTGAGCCGCTTTCCTCGGTGGAAGCCGCGCAGCACCTCGAAATGATGCACCAGGTACATCTGGACTCCCCCGTCCGGAGGCCCGAAGAATACTGCGTGAATGCCGTCGCCTCTCCCAGCCGATACGCAGACGATGAAAGCCGAGGAGCCAGGCGATCGTGCCCTCGACGGCGTAGCGAAAGATCCTGGGGCCGGCGTTGTGGGCTCGCCTTGCTTCGCAATGACGAGCCCGAAGCCCGCGATACCAGAGCAGGCAGCAGCACTTGTGGTCATAGTTGCGTTCGGCCGGGAGCGTGTCGGAGGGCGCCGCCGCGGCCGGCCGACCCGCTGCGCCGTGGCGCAGTGCTTTGTGCACGCGAGGGCTCTCCGTCTCCAACCCTCGTCAGGCGTCCGTGGGTTCCTACGGCGTGTGCACGAAGGCGGGACTGTGCTGCAACGATGGTGTTCAGTGGCTAGAGTTGCCCAGGGTAAATGAGTGTGTCCTTGTCCTCGCCGGGGTGTTGAGGTGTGAGGGCGCTTGTGGTTGAGGAAAGAGCGCAGGGGCGGCATCAGTTGAGACTTGTTGAACTCGGGGTGACGGGTTTTCGCTCCCTCGTTGACGTCCAGGGAATTCCGCTGCGCAGTCAGACCATCCTGACCGGGCACAACGACTGCGGGAAGACTGCTGTGCTGGACGCTGTCGCTTTCCTTCTCGACGAACCAGGCGTCGACGTCCAGGTCAGCGATCTGTCGAATTTCGGTGGACCGGAAGAGCCCGGCGAGCATCCTCCTGTGGTTCGAGAGATGTGCGTGGAGGGGACGTTCGAGCTTTCTGCTGAGGAGGAACAGCGGCTGGCAATCCAGTCGCCGGTCCTGTTGCGGCGCCGCCTTGACCAAGAAGGTCAGGTCGTACTGGAAGCCCGACTAAGTGTTCCCGACGACGCAAGGTTCCGCGGCCTGGACGACATGGGCCTTGCCGAGTTGCGGGAACTTGCTGCGCAGGTGGGTGTGCAGGCCGATGGACGGGCTAATGCGAAGGCGAGCTGGCTGCAGCCGCTGCAGGACCATGCCGCGGGCCTGGAGACGGTCACGGACTGGGCGGCCGTGCCGGCCGGGATCCTGGACAGCATGCCCGGCATGGTCTACTTCCGCGGTGGCGCTGCGGAATCGCCCGAGACAGTCGTACGCAGCATCCTCACGGCGAAACTCCGCGATCACGCAAAGACCGAGGCCACTCTCAAGAAGATCACTGAACTGGAGGGCGAGTTCAGCGAGCTACTCAAGACGGATGCGGAGAAGTTGCGCAAACGGATCGAGGAGCGCTGCGGTCTGGACAGCCTCACTCTGCAGCCTCGCATCCAGTTCAAGCCCTCCGTGATCGGCGTTGAGATGACGGCCTCCGCCAACGGTCAGCAGGAGGTCTCGCTCAGGTCCGCTGGGGCGGGGCGCTCCCGCCGAATCGCGCTTGCCCTGTGGGAAAGCACCAGGGAACTCCTGGAGATCCCGGAAGCCGTCGAAGGGCAGGACGTTGCGCCTCCGCACGACGTGGTGATCGCTTACGACGAGCCGGACACCCATCTGGACTATGAGCATCAACGCCGCATCATGAAGATGATCGAAGCGTCGTCCCGCACCCCCAACGCGAGGGTGATCGTGGCCACGCATTCCCTGAATCTGATCGACGGGGTGGACATCCAGGATGTCGTGCACCTGGGGAGCACGAGCGGACGGGCCGAGATTCAGTCCTTGACTGGCAAAGACACCGACGAGGACGTGCGCCGCTTCATGTCTAAAATGGCCGCCTCGCTCGGGTTTCGCAACAGTGTTCTATTGCACGAGCGGTGCTTCATCGGGGTAGAGGGCCCGACCGAGTATGCAGCCTTCCCCGTCCTCTTCAAGATCGCCATGGGTTATCCGATCCAGTCAGCCGGTATCGCTTTGTGGTCGTGCGGCGGAAATGACGGCGCTCTCAAATTTGCCCAGTTCCTCAAGGATCACAAACGGACCGTCTCCTTCATCGTCGACAGAGACTCCAAGCGGGACAAAGCAAAGTTCTTCAACGACGACCGCCTCAGTGTCAACGGTTTCCGGCCCCAGGAGTGCATCTACCTCGGAGACCCGAACGAGTTCGAGGACGTGTTCAGCGGGGACCTGTGGGCGCATGTCGCCAATGAGAGGTGGCCGCACAAAGACGCCGCACAGGGCAGATACTGGACGGCTGAGGAAATTGACGCCCTGCGCGCACGACCCAAGTTCAGCCATAGCCTGCACTCGCTGCTGCGCGCCGGCTCTGAGCAAGCTCCACCCAAGAAGGAGCAGCTCGTCAGCATCCTGGTGAATTACATCGAGACGCCCGCGGACATTCCCGAAGCCCTGCACAGCGTGTTTAAGAAAGCTATCTCGGTCGCCGAGGAGGCAGGTCCTCACCGGTGGGACAAGGAGGATTAGTCAGAGCGGGCGTGAGACACGCCGGACCTTCATCCGCCGCAGTCGCTGATCACGTGTTGGCTCCACCCAGGTATGCATACCTACCGAGGCAACCCATTGCGAACCGTGGCTTTCCCTGGAGTCACCGCACCAGCGGCAGCCGCTGGGCGGTGGTGGAGCGGCATGCCGAACGCGCACGATGGGAGCCCGCATTGCCTTCCGCCTTCAGTAGTCCGACTCAGTGAACTCAGCTTTGCACACCGCACCGACAATACGGATTACCATCTTCCGGTTGCGGCGGTGCCGTCGCGCTCGCCTCCGCCCGCCCTGCCTCATGCCACGCCACAGCGTTCCCTCCTTTGCTCTCTACCCTGAACCACCGACCGGAACGCAGCACGCCCAGGTCCGCGTCTAGAGCCCATCTGCTGGCCTGCGACATGCAGGTCCTCTCAGGCGCCCCAGGCCAGGCAAAGCCCGCGTCGCATCCCGCGTAGTGGTGTAGATATGCGGAGTTGAGAACTCCGCAGGTCATGGCGGCGGTGGGGCTGCAGCGTTGCCCTGTCCGGCATCAACCGCGGTGAGCAGCGCTGGGGGGTAGGGCAAGCCGCTCGAGTTCCCGGTCACCGGCACAGCGTCCGGACCCAAGCAGTCCGGTTCGCTACACCACTCGCGGGGGCACGACCCAAGCCCCCGCCACGCTGTGCCGGCGAGGGCTCCATCAGCCCAACCGCGATGCCGATGGCGCCACTAGGCACTGTTTCTCGGATCTCCTGACGTGACACGGGTGTTGGGGCCAGGCCGGGTGTATGGGCCGTGGGGATTTAACGAATGCGGAGTGGGATCGCCTGGAGTCACTCCTGCCTCGTGGTGGTGCGCGTGGAGGCCGCTGGAGTGACCATCGCCGGGTGATCAACGGCGTCCTGTACCGGGTGCGGACAGGTGTGCAGTGGCGGGACCTGCCGGAGCGGTTCGGTCCGTGGGAGACGGTCTACAAACGTCATCGCCGCTGGTCGGCGGACGGAACGTGGGCGATGCTGCTGTCTCGCGTCCAGGCCGCCGAGGATGCCGGGGGCCGGATCGACTGGGACATCTCGGTGGACTCCACCGCGGTGCGGGCTCACCAGCATGCTGCCGGCGCGAGGAAGGCCCGGTCGGCCCCGCCCCCTCAAAAGGGGGCGGGGCGGGGTACGAACCAGGGCGATCCGGTGCTGCGGAAACTGGTCGTCCGGCTGACGGAGGTGGTCCGCTCGGCGAATACCCAGGACGTTCCCGCGGCGGCTTCACCACCGAAATCCACCTCGCCGCCGACGGACAATGCAGACCCCTCACCTTCGTCCTGACCCCCGGACACTACGGAGACGGCCCACAGCTCGAGCGGGTGCTGAGCCAGATTTCCGTGCCCCGCAGCGGAGTCGGACGGCCCCGCAGCCGACCCGATCACGTGCTGGCCGACAAGGCCTACACGTCCCGGAAGAACCGCCGCTACCTGCGACGACGCGGAATCCGGCACACCATCCCCGAACGTCTCGACCAGCAAAGACACCGGAAAAACCGAGGCTCCCGCGGCGGGCGGCCGACCGGATTCGACAGCGAGCGCTACAAGAAACGCAACACCGTCGAACGGGCCATCAACCGCCTCAAGGGCTTCCGGGCCGTCGCAACCCGCTACGAGAAACGCGCCTACATCTACCTCGGCACCATCACCCTCGCAGCCCTCATCATCTGGCTCCGCACGTGATCCGAGAAACAGTGCCTAGCGCTATGCCCAGGGGTAACAGCCGCTGATCCCCACCTACTGAGGCACCTCCTCGCGCTGGCGACTCACTCCCCGCCCCACGGCACACACGGACGACTCCGTTCTCGTCGCTGAGCAGGTCGCGGACACTCGGCGATGCGCGGGGTGCACGAGTAATCGGAATAGATGTCGCCGGGGCAGCGAGGCGGCGATAGGCGACGCCGCCTGTCGCCGGTCAGGCGACGTCATCAGGCTCGGGCCGAGCGTGTCACTTCGGCGCCGGGCGGCTGGGGGTCGGAACGGCTGATTGGGAAGGGCCTGAGACTTCAGCTCTGGCAGCCCCAGATGTCCGGTCCAGGATCGCGTGTGGACGTGACGGGCGGTGCTCGAACACCCTCTGCGGGCTCTTTGTTGCATGGCACGCACGAGGAGGCGTGAGGGGTAGGGTCGTCGGGTGGCACAGGCAATGTTTGACATCGAAACTCCCGCCCTCTCCGTCCCCGAATCGCTCAAAGCGGCGGTGCAACACGGCGAGGTATTCACGCGTCGCTGGGTAGTGGACGCCATCTTGGACTTGGTCGGATACACGGCCGAGCGGGATCTTGCCGCATTGCGCATCCTCGAGCCTGCCTGCGGCCAAGGGGCGTTCCTTGGCGCGATCGCAGCCCGCATCAGTGCTTCGTGCCGGACTCACAACCGTTCCTTGCTGGACGCGATCCATGCGGTCGAGGCGTTTGACCTGGTCGAGCAGAACATTGCCCACAGCCGCGAGGCCGTCTCTGCGCAGCTCATCAGTGACGGTTGGGAATCTTCGGACGCTGAAAAGGTCGTTTGTTCTTGGATCAAGCACGGCGATTTCCTGCTACAGGATTCGCCGATGGCCCCTGCCGACTTTGTGGTCGGTAATCCCCCGTATATTCGCCTCGAAGATGTCCCCGATGGGCGAATGCGTGCCTACCGCCGAGCCTGCCCGGCCATGACTGGGCGTGCGGACACCTATGTCGGCTTCTATGAGCTCGGGCTGCGCAGCCTTTCGCCGGGAGGGAAGCTCGGCTTCATCTGTGCAGACCGATGGATGCGCAACCAGTACGGGCGCGCGCTGCGCCAGCTCGTCACCCGCCAATACAGCATGGATCTGGTTTTGACCATGCACGACGTAGACGCCTTTCAGGAGCAGGTGTCCGCCTATCCGGCTATCACCATCATCCGCAACGCTCCGCAGGGCGAAGCTATCGCGGCGGACACCACGCGTGACTTCGATGAAGCAGCCGTTCAAGAACTTCTCGCGTGGGTGACCGATTGCAAGGAAGACCTCACCAGGGCTGCTTCCTACCATGCGGCGCGCCTGCCTCACTGGTTTCCCAGGGAGGACTCCTGGCCGGCTGCCTCTCCCGCCCGTCTGGCCATGCTGGAAGATCTGAGCGACAGGTTCCGCCTTCTGGAGGACGAGACCACTGGGACCCGGGTAGGCATCGGTATCGCGACCGGAGCAGACAAGATCTTCCTCACGGATGATCGTGACCTCGTGGAGTCAGAGCGGCTGTTGCCTCTGGCCATGGTCCGTGACACCACCAGCGGCGAACTGGAGTGGAAGGGCACCTTCCTGGTCAACCCCTGGAGCGCAAGCGGCCAGCTCGTCGACCTTGAGGACTATCCGCGACTGGCTGCCTACTTCGCAGAGCACAGGGAGAAGCTCGGCAAGCGGTACGTCGCTGTCAAGCAGCCCAGCCGCTGGTACAAAACGATCGATAAGGTCGATCACAGTCTGACTCGTCACCCCAAGTTGCTGTTCCCGGACATGAAGTTGACCATCCACCCCGTCCTCGACGGGGGCGGACTGTACCCTCACCACAACCTGTACTTCATCGTGTCGGACACGTGGGACCTGCGGGCGTTGGGTGGGCTGCTTCTCTCCAAGGTTGCCGAGGCATTCGTAGAAGCGTATGCGGTCAAGATGCGGGGGGGCACGCTCCGTTTCCAGGCGCAGTACCTGCGAAAGATCCGGGTCCCTGACCCTGCGGACATGAGCGAGGAAGTCAAGATCGCCTTGTCCAAGGCCTTCGATGAGCGGGATGTACAGGCTGCTACCGAGGCCGCGCTGCGCGCCTACGGGTTGGACCAGCTGCCTGACTAGGAGGGGAAACATCTTGACGGTCACCCGCCAAGACTTCGAGGATGCCGTCGCGGCGTACTGGGGCACCAAAGACGCCCAGCGTGAAACGTCTGCGATCAAAGCCGCCGTGGGAGCCGGTACTGCCGGCTCGGTACGGGGCGGCAAGCACTTCGACCCCATCGCCGCGATGTTGGCCAAGTTCTTCCTCGACGCGGGCTACCCGCCTGAAGACATAAGGATCAGCAAGAAACAGGGCATGGCGCTTCCTGGCTACTTCCGCCCGCAGAAGCAGTGGGACGTGGTCGTGGCTCACGACAACACCTTGGTAGCAGCCTTCGAACTCAAAGCCCTCGGCGGCCCCTCCTTCGCGAACAACTACAACAACCGGGTCGAGGAGGCGTTGGGAAGCGCCGTAGACCTGCGTCGCGCTGCTCTCGCGGACTTGTTTCCCGGGGAGAAGCCGTGGCTTGGCTACTTCTTCATCATGGAGGACCACCCCAAGTCCCGTGCCCCAGTCGCAACTGCCCACGGCGCCTTGCCGGTCGACGAGATCTGGGCAGGTCGCTCCTACCAGGAGCGGTTCGCCATCTTCTGCGAACGCCTGATGGCGGAAGGACTGTACGACGCGGTCTGTTACATCACCTCGTCTGCGGCCGCCCCCAAGCCCGGTGAACTCATGGACAGCCTCGACTGGCGCCATTTCTCGGCAGCTATTAATGCACGCATCAGATATCTGTCTGATCTTGGACTGCCGCAGAAGCACTAGCCTTCCGCGGCAATGGCAGCAAGACGGCGCCCCTGCGGCCGAAGAATCAAGAAGTCCCGTAGGCCGACGGGACGCAGCGAAGAACTCCCCCACCCTGCCCAGGCCCCTTGGGCCGGTCCAGGCAGAACTGGCAACGATCACCGCGCCATTCAGGCCACTTTGACCATGGAGATGCCGGAGCCGCTCCGGGGTGCTGACCGTATGTGCAGCCTCGGGCGGTTCCCCGACGAGCAGGAGAGCGCGTTGGCAGTCAGCCGCCAGGACTTCGAAGACGCTGTTGCGGCGTACTGGGGTGTGAAAGACACCCAACTGGAAGTCTCAAAGATCAGGAATGCCGTGGGAGCCGGTACTGCCGGATCAGTACGAAGCGGAAAGCACTTCGACGCCCTCGCGGCCTTGCTGGCCAAGTTCTTCCTCGATGCAGGCTATCCACCCGCGGACATCAGGATAAGCGGCCAGGGCCTGAGCCTCCCCGGATACTACCGCCCACAAAAAAAATGGGATGTCGTGGTCACCCACGGCACGACACTGGTCGCGGCCTTCGAACTAAAGGCGCTGGGCGGGGGGAAGGAGGACGATGGCTACAGCAAGAATTACAACAACCGTATCGAGGAAGCGCTGGGGAGCGCCGTCGACCTCCAGCGGGCGTCTCAGCCCCCGTTCTATTCCGGAGAAAAGCCCTGGCTCGGCTACTTCTTCATCATGGAAGACACTCCTGGATCACGCTCGGCGATCAGGATCGACAACGGCCCATTCAGCGTCGAGGATAAATGGTACGGCATGTCATATCAGGGAAGATTCGCGGAGTACTGTAGACGCCTCAAGGCCGAGGAAATCTACGACGAAGTGTGCTACATCACCTCATCGGCGAGCGACCCTAAACCAAAGGAGCCCGTCGACACCCTTGACTGGCTCCACTTCTCCGCAGCCATAAATTCTCGTATCCAATACCTCGCGGAACTTGGAATTCCCCAAGACGACATGCTCCCCTTGTGAGACTCGCAGCCCGTATTTTCAGCGATTCCCGTCGCGATGAAGTGAACCCGAGAAGCAGGCGATGCATGCCACGATGGAGCGAGCACCTTCGGCCCTCCCCATGACGGCGGCGGCGACCTCCCGGCCGACCCTCGCCGCATCGTCACCCCACGGCACGTGCGGTTTGGGCAGGTCTGCCCACCCCTTGCGTGCAAACCGTGCAGAGCGACCGTCTCAGTATTCTTGGCTGTCTCCTCCCGCTACTGGAACGGAACGCTCTTTAACCTGATGCACTTGAGCCTCTCGGACGGGATATCCAACACCCTCGCGGCCCTCAGCCTGCTCGTCGCGGTGGCAGCCTTCCTCTACGCACGAACACAGGCCAAGGCGGCGGAGCAGGCCAACACCGCCGCCGCCAAGGCGAACGAGATCGCCCTGGACGCGAATCGCATCGCCCATGAGGCCAACGGCACCTCGCAGCAGGCTCTGGATGTCTCCCGTGCGCAGCTCGATGCCGAGCTGCAAGCTCAGCATCGGGCGGATGAACCGACATTCGAGGTCATCGAGGCAGTGAAGGAGATGTCAGGCGAGTTCTTCGCCAGGAGCACCCTGCGCCAGACCGGCGGAGTTGGACTTGAGCGAGCCGAACTGGTCGTGTCAGGAACAGATGTACGCTGGGCGAGAGCAGATGCCAACCCGCAGTCCGAAGTCCTGTCAGAGCCTGTGGTGTGGTGTAATCCCTCGCGCGGTTCTGAGCAGCGCCTGTGCGTCGAGCTGGAGTACCGGCACATGGACCCCGTGACCGTGACGATCCATCTGGCTTGCCACGCCTCAAGACGGGCGCTCGTGGGGGACATGGCTCAATGCACAACCGGCGATCCCTCCCACCACCACATACTCGCTTTTCGGCAGGAATCGCGACCGCTGACGCTCCGCTCGTACACCTGGCCGTGCGGGGTTGGCGATGGTCGCTCAGAGGACGTGGGTGATGCCGTCCACGTGCTGGGCGGTGACGGCCTGGGCGTCACGGCGGACGCTTTCCAGCAGACAAGAGCATCGGCGCAGGTCCGAGGCTGTCCATTTTCTGGCCTGTGGTTCTGTGGACCGCCCATAACTGGATCGGCGCAGTCGCCGGCATCAGAGTTGGGTCGTGACTGTTTCTCACTACCGCATTCTGGTAGCCATCTTGCTCGGGCTGATCGCGGCCGCAGTGGCCGTGATCCTCGTTGTCATCGACCGCGGACCGGCAACGACGGCGGCCCGAGATGCGAGCGTGGCCTTCGCCGGGACCACCACATTGTGCCTGCTGCTGTTCAGTGAACTCAGGGACCACTACAGTCAGGGGCCCCAATGAACCGCTACTGGACGCGGGGACTACGCGTCGAGCCTTCCTCTCTACACGACGGCGACGAGGCATGGTTCGCAGACCGCCTGGTCACGGTCGCCGGCCATGTCTTCCCACCCCGCTTTCGTATCTGGATGCGCCGATACGTGCGCTCAGGGGAGCCATGGATGGTGCCCCGCCGAGTGGTGTAGGCGGTCGGGCGTTGGAATGCGCGGTTGTCTGCTCGGGGCGTGCGCCTGCTGACAGTGACTGCTCCCTGA
>NZ_JBNNJZ010000179.1:0-14524 GCF_050270335.1 Streptomyces sp. NPDC059900 | reverse complement strand
GGCCGGCACGCGCGCGTAGGCCGTGCCCTGGGGCGGGCGGGCGTCCGGTTCGTCCTTGTTGGGCCAGTGCGCCATCGCCCGCTCCGCCTGGGCCGTGATCGTGAGGGACGGGTTGACGCCCAGGTTCGCCGAGACCGCCGAGCCGTCCACCACCGAGATGCCGGGGTGGCCGTAGAGGCGGTGGTAGGGGTCGATCACTCCCGCGGCCGGGGAGTCGCCTATCGGGCAGCCGCCCAGGAAGTGTGCCGTAAGGGGCTTGTTGAGGAGTTCGCCCAGGTTCGTGCCCGCGAAGCCGTTGATGCGGTCGGCCACCAGGCCCGCCGCCTCCCAGCCCTCCGCGATGTGCACGGGGTTGGGCGCGCCGTGCCCCTGCTCCGCCGTCAGCAGGCGGCGGCGTCCCAGGCGGGTGGTGAGGGAGTTGTCGTGGGTCTGCATGACCAGGCCGATGATCGTGCGCTCCGACCAGCGGTGCGTCGACGCCACCCGCGCCACGAGTACCGGGTGGGTGACGAAGGCCAGTACGGCGGCCAGCGGCTTGGGGAGGTTCCGGCGGTACTGCGGGACGCAGATCAGCGCCATCAGGTTGGAGCCCTTGCCGTAGCGGACGTTCTCTATGTGGGTGGTCGGGTTCGGGTGGATGGAGGAGGTGATCGCCACGCCCCGGGTGAAGTCCAGGGGGCGGCCGTCGCCGTGCTTCTTGCGGTAGCGGCGCGGGAAGGTCACCGCGCCCACCAACGCCTCGGAGTTGGTGCGGGTGAGTCTGCCGAGGCGGTCGGACAGACCCGGCAGTAGCCCGTCCTCCTTCATGCGGTGCAGGAGGGTCTGGGTGCCGTACGTGCCCGCCGCGAGGACGACGTGGCGGGCGCGCAGGACGGTGCGGCGGCCCCTGCGGCGCTTGTTGGTGGGTACGGTCACCACCTCGTGGCCGCCGTCGGCCTCGCGCACCGACACCACCGTCGTCATGGCGCGGATCTCCGCGCCCGCCCGCTCGGCCAGGTACAGATAGTTCTCGGTGAGTGAATTCTTGGCCCCCACCTTGCAGCCCGTCATGCACGAGCCGCACTCGGTGCAGGGTGTCCGTGCGGGGCCGGACCCGCCGAAGTACGGATCGGGAACTTCCGGCCCGGGAACTTCCGGCCCGCGAACTCCCTGCCCGGGAACTTCCCTCCCTGCTCCGGCCGTTGAAGGAGTGGAGCCGGTGGCGCCGCCGGTACCGCCACCGCCCACAGCAGCCTCGCCGCCCCCAGCAGCCCTGCCTCCCCCGCCCGCATCCTCGCCGTCGCCGAAGAACACCCCCACAGGCGTCAGCCGGAAGGTGTCCGCCACGCCCATCCGGTCCGCCGCCGCCCGCAGGTGCTCGTCCGCCTCGGTCGTGGTCGGGTTCTGGCGCACGCCCAGCATGCGCCGGGCCTGGTCGTAGTACGGGGCCAGTTCCGCCCGCCAGTCCGTGATGTCCGCCCACTGCTTGTCCTGGAAGAAGGCCTGCGGCGGTACGTAGAGGGTGTTCGCGTAGTTCAGCGAGCCGCCGCCCACCCCCGCGCCCGCAAGGACCATGACGTTACGCAGGAGATGGATGCGCTGGATGCCCTAGAGACCGAGGGCCGGTGCCCAGAGGTAGTTCCGCAGGTCCCAGGAGTGCCGGGGCAGCGAATCGCGGGTGAAGCGGCGCCCCGCCTCCAGGACCCCGACCCGATAGCCCTTCTCGGTCAGGCGCAGGGCCGCCACCGAACCGCCGAAGCCTGAACCGACCACCAGTACGTCGTAGTCCCACGTCTCCCGGGAGGCGCCCGTCCCCTCACTCACCGTAGAGCGCCTCGATCTCGCTCTCGTACGCCGCCGACACCGCATGCCGTTTGATCTTCAGCGACGGCGTGAGCAGGCCGTTGTCCTCGGTGAACTCGCCCTCGACCAGGCGGAACTTGCGGATGGACTCGGCACGCGACACCGCCTCGTTGGCGTAGTCCACCGCCTTCTGGACCTCCGCGATGATCTTCGGGTCCCGGCACAGGTCGGCGAGCGGTGTGTCCTTCGGGCGCTTGCGCACGGCCAGCCAGTGCTCGACGGCCTCCGGATCCAGGGTGATGAGCGCGGCGACGTACGAACGGTTGTCGCCGACGACGATGCACTGCCCGACCGGCGCCCGGCTGCGCAGCCGGTCCTCCAGGACGGCCGGGGAGACGTTCTTGCCGCCGGACGTGACGATGATGTCCTTCTTGCGCCCGGTGATCGTGAGATAGCCGTCGTCGTCGAGCGCCCCCAGGTCACCGGTAGCGAACCACTCGTCCTGCAATACGGCGTCCGTCGCCGCCGGGTTGTTCCAGTACGAGCCGAAGACGATGCCGCCCTTGATCAGCACCTCCCCGTCGTCCGCGATGCGCACGGAGGTGCCCGGCACCGGGAGCCCCACCGTGCCGGGGCGGGGCTTGAGCGGCGGTGTGATGGTCGCGGCGGCCGTGGTCTCCGTCAGGCCGTACCCCTCGTAGATGACGATTCCGGCGGCGTAGAAGAAGAGGTTGAGGCGCCGGTCGAGGGGCGAGCCGCCGCTGATCGCGTACCGCAGCCGGCCGCCGACCTCCTTGCGGATGCGGCGGTAGACGAGCAGTTCGTACAGCCCCCAGCCGAGGTAGAGCCCGAGGGAGGGGCCGGGGCCGCGCTTGTCGAGGAACTTGTCCAGCGACGCCTGGCCGAACCGCACCGCGACCCCCTCGGCCCGGTCGAAGGACGCGCCGCGCCCGATCTTCTCCGCGGTCGCCCGTCCGGTGTCATGGATCTTCTCGAAGAGATACGGGACACCGACGACGAACGTCGGCCGGAACGAACGCAGTTCGGGCCGCAGCTCGTCCGGTTTGATGCTCGGGCAGTGGCCGAGCTCGATGCGGGCGAGCATGCAGGCGATCTGGATGGTGCGGCCCAGGATGTGGGCGAGCGGCAGGAAGAGCAGCGTGGAGGCGACCTGGCCCGTGATCTCCTTGAAGATGGGGTGAAGCAGGTCGACCGTGTTCGCGGCCTCGGCGTGCAGATTGCCGTGGGTCAGGACGCAGCCCTTGGGCTTGCCCGTCGTGCCCGACGTGTAGCAGATGGTGGCGACGGAGTCCGGGCCGAGTGCGGACCTGCGTTTGGTGACTTCCTCGTCGGACAGCTCCCGCCCCTGTGCGGCGAGTTCGCTCAGCGCGCCGTCGTCGATGCACAGGACGCGGGGCGGCTCGGCGAGGTCCGCGACCGCGGTGTCGGCGGTCGTGACGTTCTCCGCCGTCTCCGCGATCAGCAGTGTCGCGCCGGAGTCCCGCACGATCCACTCGATCTGTTCCGCCGCCGAGGTGGCGTACACGGGCACGGTCTGCCCGCCAGCCGACCAGATCGCGAAGTCGAGGACGGCCCACTCGTACCGCGTACGGGACATCAGGGCGACCCGGCCGCCCGGCTCAAGCCCGGCGGCCATCAATCCCTTGGCCGCGGCGGTGACTTCGCGCGCGAAGGCCGCCGCGGTGACCGGACGCCACCGGCCGCCCTGCTTGCGGCGCATGACGACCGCGTCGGGCGCCTCGGCGGCGTTGGCGAAGGGGATGTCGGCGGTGCTGCCCGTCTTCGCCTTCGGCGCGAGCCGGGCGGTACGCGCCTCGCGCACGGCGCCGTGCTCGTCCCGGACGAGCTCCACCGCGGCGCGTTCCGCCAGCTCACCGTGGCGTTGCGCCCGTTTCAGATCCTTGCGTACGCCCATGACGCTTTTCGGCTCCCCACTCATGAACTACCAGCGGTGCATGCGTACTTACTGGGAGGTCAACTTACTCAAGCGTAGGGAAAGTTCAATGGGTCGTGCAGCGAAGAAATCAGCGGGCGGCCATCACTTCGGTGACAGAAGCACTCACTCCTCTTGCGAAGGAGCCGCCGCCGGAGCCGGCACCCACACCTCCCCCTCCAGCACCCGCCCCATCCCGACCCACACCATGTTCATGAGCCGCAGCGTGACGCCTTCGGGCGACTGGCCGGGGTGGCCGCCCATCCAGTCGGTCAGCGAGTCCGCCGCGCCGACCAGCGCGTGCGCGACGAAGTCGGCGTCTTCGTCATCGAGTTGCGAACCGCCGCCGCTCTCCGAGATGCCGTCCCGGACCAGGCCCGCGACCTCGGCCATCACCGCGCGCCGCGCGTCGGCGACGGCGGACGCGATCGCCTCGCTCAGCTCCGACGCCTGGCGGTGCAGGACGATCCAGCTGTCGCGATGCGCGGCGACGAAGGCGAAGAACGCCGAGAGGCCGTCGTGCAGCCGCAGATCGGGCGCGCCGCCGCCCGCCTTCGCCGCACCCTGGAAAGCGGCCACGAGGCGGTCGGCCTCGCGGCGCAGGCAGGCGAGGAAGAGGCCCTCCTTCGAGTCGAGGTAGAGATAGACCATCGGCTTCGAGATCCCGGCGAGTTCGGCGATCTCGTCCACGGACGCGGCGTGATAGCCGCGCTTGGCGAAGACCGTCACCGCCACGTCGATGATCTGCTGCTCGCGCTCCTGGCGCGGAACGCGCTTCCGCCGTCCCTCAGTTCTCCCGTTGACCGTCACCCTTGCAGCCTCCCAGACTCGGGGCTACCTTACCCTCTAGTAAGTTTACTACTCAGTAAGGAGATTGCCATGACGGACGGTGTCAGCGGGGCCGGAGGGGTGGCCGGACTGGACTTCGCGAGCGTCACGCCCGAGGAGTTCGCGAAGATCGTCAAGGGCTTGTCCGGCAAGGAGATCACCGAGATCGCACAGGACGCGGAGCTGCGCGCCCGCGTCCTGCAAGAGGTCTTCGGGCGGATGGGCCGGCAGTTCAAGCCGGAGGCGGCGGGCACGCTGGAGGCCCTGATCCGCTGGAAGATCACGGGAGCCGACGAGGCCGTCTATGAGACGGATATCTCGGACGGCACCTGCACCGTCCGCGAAGGCCGCTCGAACGCCGAGCCGCGCGTCACGCTCGTCATGGCCGACGCCGAGTTCCTCAAGCTGGTCTCCGGCAACGCCAACCCCGTGACGATGTTCATGATGCGCAAGCTCAAGGTCGCGGGCGACGTGGCGCTCGCCGCCGGTCTCACCCGCTACTTCGACATCCCGAAGGCCTGACCTCCGCCGCCGACCTCCCCGAAAGGAGCACAGCATGGCCTTCTCGCTCGAACTGACCGAGGAACAGCGTGACCTGCGCGGCTGGGTGCACGGCTTCGCCGCCGACGTGGTGCGGCCCGCCGCCGCCGAGTGGGACGAGCGCGAGGAGACACCCTGGCCCGTCATCCAGGAGGCCGCGAAGATCGGCCTGTACGGGTTCGAGTCCCTGGCCGATCTGTTCGGCGACCCCAGCGGGCTCTCGCTCCAGATAGCCAACGAGGAGCTGTTCTGGGGCGACGCGGGCATCGGGATGGCCCTGTTCGGCACGTCGCTCGCGGTGGCCGGCATCTTCTCCGCGGGCACGCCCGACCAGCTCGCCGAATGGGTGCCGCAGTGCTTCGGCGACGAGGACGACCCGAAGGTCGCCGCGTTCTGCGTCTCCGAGCCCGCCGCGGGCTCGGACGTGTCGGCGATGCGGACCCGCGCGACGTACGACGAGGCGCGCGACGAGTGGAAGCTGTCGGGCCAGAAGGCCTGGATCACGAACGGCGGCATCGCGAACGTCCATGTGGTGGTCGCGTCCGTCGATCCGGCCCTCGGCTCGCGGGGGCAGGCGGCGTTCATCGTGCCGCCCGGCACGCCGGGTCTCGAAGGCGCCAAGAAGATCAAGAAGCTGGGGCTGCGGGCCTCGCACACCGCTGACGTGTTCCTGGACGACGTACGCGTGCCGGGGCACTGCCTGCTCGGCGGCAAGGAGCGGCTCGACGCCCGGCTCGCGCGGGCCCGCGAAGGCACGAAGGCGGGTTCCGGCAGCCGCGGTCAGGCCGCCATGGCCACCTTCGAGGTGAGCAGGCCGACGGTGGGCGCGCAGGCGCTCGGCATCGCGCGCGCCGCCTACGAGTACGCGCTCGACTACGCGGGCTCGCGGGAGGCATTCGGCCGCCCCATCATCGAGAACCAGTCCATCGCCTTCGCCCTCGCCGATCTGCGGACCGAGATCGAAGCGGTGCGGCTGCTGATCTGGCAGGCGTCGTGGATGGCACGCAACGACAAGGCGTTCGACGCGGGGCAGGGCTCGATGTCCAAGCTGCGGGCCGGTGAGCTGGCCGTCGCGGCGACCGAGAAGGCGGTGCAGGTGCTCGGGGGCGCGGGGTACAGCAGGGAGCACCCGGTGGAGCGGATGTACCGGGACGCGAAGATCTACACGATCTTCGAGGGGACCAGCGAGATCCAGCGGCTCGTGATCGCCAGGGCGATCTCCGGGCGGCAGATTCGCTGACGCGGCGTCGGCGGGGCGGGGCGCGGGCCGGGCTGCGGGGCGGGGCGGGGCGCGGGCCGGAAGCCTTGAGCGGTCCGGATCACCGGCTCCGCCGAGTTCGTCCTCGAACTCCCCCAAGCTCTCAAGGAGCAGGGGGGACCCCCACGACAGGCTGGATCCTCCCCTCAAGGCCCCACTGACCTGCGCCGATAACTCGATCATGACGTCGACGCAACTCTCACCCCGCGAGCCCGACGCCGTGCTCGGGCTGCTCAACAGCCGACGCGACGCAGGGCGCACGCTCCGGCGCTGCGTCCTGTGTCTGCTGCCGGCCTGCGTCATCGTGTTCGCCGGGTTCCAGCGGCGCTGGATGTCCGACGACGGGCACATCTACGTCCGTACGGTCCGGCAGATCCTGGCCGGCAACGGCCCCGTGTTCAACGCGGGCGAGCGCGCCGAATCCTCCACCGGGACCCTCTGGCAGTGGATGCTCGTGCTCGCGGGGCTGCCGGGCATCGACATCGCGCGGGCGGCGATGTACGGCGGGCTGCTGCTGACCGCCGCCGGGTTCGCGCTCGCCTCGCTCGGGGCGTTGCGGCTGTACGCGGACAAGGCCGTGCTGCCCGTCGGCTGTCTCGTCCTGCTCGCGCTGCCGCCGGTCTGGGACTTCGCCACCTCCGGCCTGGAGACCGGGCTCGCCACCTGCTGGATCGCGGGGGCGTGGCTGCTGCTCGTCACGCGGTCGCGCTCGATCGGCACGAGCGTGGTCCTGGGGCTCGGCCCGCTCGTACGCCCCGACCTCGCCCTCGTGACCGTCGTCTTCCTCGTCGCGCAGTGGCTGATGGCGCGGCCCTCGCGGCGGGCCGCCTTCGGCGGGCTCGGCGCCGCCCTCGCGCTGCCGGTCGCGTACGAGATCTTCCGGATCGGCTACTACGGGCAGCTGATGCCGCTGCCCGGCGTGACCAAGGAGGCCTCGCAGAGCCTGTGGGGGCGCGGCTTCGACTATCTCGCGGACTTCGGGGAGCCCTATCTGCTGTGGGTGCCCGCGCTGTTCCTGCTCGCGGCCCTGCTGCCGTCGGCGGCATCGGCGCAGCGCGGCCGTTCCGCGCCGCTGGTCCCCGCGCTCGCGCCCGTCGTCGCCGGGCTCCTGTGCTGGGGCTACGTCATCAAGGTGGGCGGCGACTTCATGCACGGCCGGATGTTCCTGCCGGGGCTGCTCCTCATGCTCCTGCCGGTCTTCCTGGTGCCGCTCACGCGCGCGTGGACCATCGCGGCGGTGGGCATCGGTATCTGGGCCGTGGCCTGCGCGGGCTGGCTGCGGATTCCGTACGAGGGGCGGATCGGGCCCGGCGGGGTCGCGGACGAACGCGGGGTGTACGTCCAGCAGAACGCGGCCCCGCACCCCCTCCACCACGACTTCGCGGGCTACCCGGGCAACGTCGCCTACGCCCGTCTCGTACGCGAAGCCGATCGCGAGGGCACGCCGGCCCTGTTCCTCGCGCGGACCCCGGCCGGGACCAACTCCCCCACCGTCACCGGCGTCTACATGACCCTCGGCTTCAGCGGCACGGTGGTCCCGCTCAGCGGCGCCGCCCTGGACCCGATCGGCCTCGCCTACCCCCTCGCCGCCCACTCCGAGCGCATCGAAGGCAGCCGCGTGGGCCACGACAAGCGGCTCCCCGACACGTGGATCTTCGCCGACCGCGGCCACGGGCCCCTCCCCGCGGGCCTCGACCCGGCGGGGGTCGCCGCCGCCCGGCGGGCGCTCGACTGCGGGGCGCTCGCCGAGTTGCGGGCGGCGACCCGGGATCCGATGACGCCGGGGCGGTTCCTGCGCAATGTCGCCGGGGTGTGGGACCGGACGTCGTTCCGCTTCCCAAATGACCCGGTGCGGGCCGAGCGGCAGTTGTGCGGCGGCTAGGGGTTTGCGGGGCGGCGGTCAGCCCTTGATCTCGCCCTCGTCCTCTCCCCCGCCTCCGCCGCCTTCGTAACCGCCGGTGAGGCGGTCCGCCTGGCGGACGGCCGTCGCGAGGTCGCTCAGGGCCTTGTCGCGGTCGCCGTCCGAGGACAACTCCTCCGCGTTCCTGGCCAGTTCGGCCAGCGGGGGCGCGCCCGGGAGCGGCTGCCCGGAAGGGGAAGCGGTGGAGGTGGACATCGGCTCGGGACCCGAGGTGGTGCCGGAGGGTGCCCCCTGCCGCAGCGCGTCCGCGAAGTACGCGGCGACCGCCGCGGTCCGCAGCCCGTGGTCGGCGTCCCGCAGGCCGCCCTCCAGGTCGCCCGACTCGATCTCGTTCGACTCCTCGTGCGGGGCCCGGTTGCCGGGGTCGAGCCAGCGGACGCTCGCCGTCGCGACGTGCCCGCTGGTGGCGGGCCTCATCCGTACGGCATACAGCGCGGTCACGGTGTGGCCGGGGCCGACCTCGCCGCCGTCCACGGTGTCGTCGCGGAAGTCGTCGTCGGCGACCGCGCGGTTGTCGTAGCCGATGAGCCGGAACTGCTTGACGGTCTTCGGGTCGAAGGCGACCTGCGCCTTCGCGTCGCGGGCACGCAGTTCGATGTTGGCGGGGAGCTGCTCGCAGAAGACCTTGCGGGCCTCCTCGCTGTCGGACACGTACGTGGTGTGGCCGTCGCCCTTGTCGGCGAGCCGCTCCATCAGCGCGTCGCCGTAGTCGCTGCCGACGCCCACACCGAAGAGGGTGATGCCGTGCTCGCTGCGGGCGTCGGAGATGCGCTCCAGGATGCCGTCCGCGCTGGTCTCGCCGGTGTTGGCGAGGGCGTCGGAGAGCAGCACGACACGGTTGGTGGCGCCGTCGCGCCTGCCGCCCACCGCGGTGTCGTACCCCGTGCGGATGCCTGCTTCGACGTTCGTGGACTGGGTCGGCTCCATCGCGTCGACGGCCGAGTGCACCTTGCCCCGGTGGTCGCCGAGGCGGGTCATGGGCAGGATCTTCTCCGCGCTGTCGCTGAAGGTGACGAGCGCGACGGAGTCGTCGTCGCGCAGCTTGTCGGTCATGATCCCGAGCGACTCCTTGACCAGGTCGAGCCGTCCGGGCTCCGCCATCGAACCGGAGACGTCGATCACGAAGGTGAGGGCCGCGGGCGGGCGTTCGCCGTCCGCGCCGTCACCGCGGGTCGCGAGGCCCACCCGCAGCAGGGACCAGCCCTCCTCGTCGGTGCGGGCGCCGTCCACGTTCACCGAGAAACCGTCGCCGCCGGGGCGCGGATAGTCCTGGCGGAAGCTGTTGACGAACTCCTCGGGGCGTACGGTCGCCGGGTCAGGGAGGCGGCCCTCGGCGAGGGTGCGGCGGGCGAAGCCGTACGAGGCGGTGTCCACGTCCAGGGCGAACGTGGAGAGGTAGTCGGGGGGCGGGGCGAAGCCGCGGTCCTTGCCGTCCTGTCGCTCGTCCGGGGTTGCCGCGTCGCCGGTGCCGGGCGATGCGGGCCCCGGGGCGGGCAGGACCGGGGCGGTGCCGCGGCGTTCGCGCTGGCTGTTGTCGCTCGCCCGGTCCGTGTTGCCGCCGCCCCCGCAGCCGGTGAGCAGCAGCCCACCGGCCACCGCCGCGGCGAGCAGCCCCCGCCGTACTTTCCAGGTCCGCATCCTGGCCCCCTCGCGTCGTCGGTTCACATGACTGTGACGCGCGGGACACCACGAACGCTCGCTCGAAACCGTTGCGGAAGAGTCTCAACTCGGTACGGGCCCCCGGGCCTTGGGCGGCGTTATCACCGGCTTCGCCGAGTTCGTCCTCAAACGCCGGGCGGGCTGAAATACCCTCGGCCGGGCTGGATTGCTCCAGCCCGGCCGACGATCGGAGTTCAAAACTCCTACGACACCACGTCCTTCCGGGCGAACCCCCTGAACGCCAGGGCGAACAGCACCAGTGCGTACGTCACCGAGACCGCCGAGCCCTGGATCATGCCGCCCCATTCCATCCGGGGCTGGATCGCGTCCGCCCAGGCGAACTGCCAGTGCGCGGGGAGGAAGTCGCGCCAGCTGCCCAGGGCCGTCACCGCGTCCAGGACGTTGCCGACGATGGTCAGGCCCACCGCGCCGCCGACCGCGCCGAGCGGCGCGTCCGTCTTCGTGGAGAGCCAGAACGCGAGCGCGGCCGTGACCAGTTGGGAGACGAAGATGTACGCCACGACGATCACCAGGCGCTGCGCCGCCGTGCCCGCGGGCATCGCGCCGCCGGTGGGGATCTGGAGCGGCCCCCAGCCGTAGGCCATCGAGCCGACCACCAGGCCGACCACCGGGAGCAGCACCATCGCCGCCGCGCTGAGCCCGAGCGCCACCGCGAGCTTCGACCACAGGAGGCGGGCCCGCGGCACGGGAGCCGCCAGGAGATAGCGCAGGGACGACCAGCTCGCCTCGGAGGCGACCGTGTCCCCGCAGAACAGTGCGACGGGAATGACCAGGAGGAAGCCCGCCGACACGAACAGGCACGTCGCCGCGAAGTTCGCGCCGGACGCCGTGGCCGTGTCCATCAGCGTCACCCGGCCGCTGCGGGACTCCGGCGAACCGGCGACGGCGAACGCGATGAGCAGCACGAACGGCAGCAGGCCCATCACCCCGGCCATCACCAGGGTCCGGCGCCGCTTCAGCTGGCGGACCGCCTCGACGCGCAGCGGCAGCGTACGGCCGGGGCGGTAGCCGGGGGCCGTGGCGCGTTCCGTGCCCGGCTCGGTGCCCGGCCTGCCGCCGGACCGGCCACCGGGCCGTCCGCCCGGCTCCGTGACTGTGGCGCTCATGCGTTGCCTCCGTCGATCAGGGTCAGGAACGCGTCTTCGAGGCGACGGTGCGGGCCCATGGACTCCACGGGCAGCTCCAGGCGCACCAGTTCGGGCAGCAGCCGCGACGCACTGCCCGCCTCCGTGCCGTCGAGCCGTACGAGGAGGCCGCCGTCCGCGCGGACCGCCGACGCGACGCCGGGCAGCGCGGCCACCTTCTCCACCATCGGCTCGGAGATGTCGTCCGCGAGCCCCACCAGGAGCGTGTCGCCGGAGCCGACGATCTCGGCGACCGGGCCCGCCTGGACGAGACGGCCGCGGTCCATGACCACCAGGTGCGTGCAGGACTGCTCGACCTCCGCGAGGAGATGGCTGGAGACGATGACCGTGCGGCCGCCCTCGGCGTACCGGATCATCACCTCGCGCATCTCGCGGATCTGCGGCGGGTCGAGGCCGTTCGTCGGTTCGTCGAGGATCAGCAGGTCCGGCATGCCGAGCATGGCCTGCGCGATCGCCAGCCGCTGCCGCATGCCCTGCGAGTACGTCCGCACCGCGCGGGCAAGGGCGTCGCCGAGCCCGGCGATCTCCAACGCCTCGTCCATGCGGGCGTCCTCGGCGGGGCGCCCGGTGGCCTTCCAGTACAGCTCCAGGTTCTCGCGCCCCGTGAGATGCGGCAGGAAGCCCGCGCCCTCGACGAACGCGCCGACCCGGGAGAGGACGGGAGCGCCCGGCCTGATCGCCTGCCCGAAGACGCGGATCTCGCCCGCGTCGGGCTTGATGAGGCCCATGAGCATGCGCAGGGTCGTCGTCTTGCCCGCGCCGTTCGGGCCCAGGAGGCCGAGCACCTGGCCCTTCTCGACGCTGAAGGAGAGGTCACGCACGGCGTAGCGGTCCACGGACTTGGCGTACCGCTTGCTCAAGTCCGTGATCCGCAGCGGCACTTCTTCGAGGTCCGGGTCGGGCGCGGGCGCGGCCGTCCGCCGCCGCGCGGTGACCAGGAGGAGCACGGCGAGCACCGCTCCGGACGCCGGGAGCCACCACACCCAGGCGGGCAGCGGCGCCGCCGCCGTCTTCACGCCGGGCGCCGTGGGGATCTGAAGGTCGCCCTTCGTGGCCACCGTGTACGTGGCGGGCTGCGCCGGAGAGGCGTAGCCGAGGTCCGTCGACGCGAGGACCAGGCGCAGGCGGTGGCCCTTCTGCACGTCGTGGTCGACGGCGGGCAGGGTGAGCGTGACGTCCTTGCCCGCCTTCGCGCCCTCCACCCGGATCGGCGAGACCAGCTGCGAGGGCAGCACCTTCTGCCCGCCGCCGGGACCGATGTCGTACACCTTGCCGAAGAGCACGGCGTCCTCGCTGGTGGACTTGACGTGCACCCGCACCTTCGGTGATCCGGTGATCCGCAGGTCGTCCCCGAGCGGCGCCGACTGGAACGCGGCGTGCTGGCCGGGGAAGTCGAGGGAGACGCCGACGCCGAGCGAGGACAGCTCGTCGAGTCCGCCGCCGCCCGCGCCGGGAAGCGCGGAGATGGCGGGCGGCGCGCCGCCCGCGGGATTCTCGACGCGCTGCGGCTCACGCCCGCTGAGCGCGATGTTCCGCGGCCCGCTCTCCAGGCCGGGGTACTGCTCGCCGCTCGCGCCCCGCAGCTGCGCCGAGCCGTTGGTGGAGTCCATGCCGCCGGTGCGCGTGACCCGGAAGCCGGGGCCGGTGTCCGCGCTCTTGTCGTCCTTCAGATAGCGGTCGAACCACGATCCGATACGGCCGTTGATCCGGCCGGTCTCGGCGTTTCCGCCGTCGTGGCCGCCCGCGATCCAGTCGACGGAGACGGGCGCGTGGTTGGCGCGCAGCGCCTTGGCCGTGGCGTCGGCCTGGCCGAGCGGGAAGAGGGAGTCGGTCTGGCCCTGTACGAGCAGGGCGGGCACCTTGATGCGGTCGCCGACGGCCTGCGGGCTGCGCCCGGTGAGGAGCTTGCGGGCCGCCTCATCGGGCTTTCCGTTCACCGCGACGCGGTTGTACATCTCACAGAGCTGCTTCTCGAAGCGCTCGCAGCCGCCGCCGGTGTTGATGAAGAGGCCTGCCCACAGCTTCTTGAACACGCCGTTCGGGAAGAGGGCGTCGCTGAGGTTCCAGTACGTGATCTGGGGGGCGATGGCGTCCACGCGGTTGTCGTGACCGGCGGTGAGCAGGGAGATCGCGCCGCCGTACGACGCGCCGGTCATGCCGACGCGGGGGTCGCCCTTCTTGTCCAGCTGCACCTCGGGCCGCTTGGCCAGCCAGTCGATCAGGTGCGACGCGTCGGCGACCTCGCCCTTCGGGTCGTTCAGCCCGATCTTGCCGGTGGACTTCCCGAAGCCGCGGGCGGACCAGGTCAGGACCGCGTACCCCTTTGCGGCCAGGTCTTCCGCCTGGGCGCGCAGCTGGTCCTTGCTGGCGCCGAAGCCGTGGCCGATGAGGACGGCGGGGCGTTTGACCGAGGGGTCGCCCGCGGTGAAGTACGACGTGTCGATCTTCGCGCCGCCCGCGCCCGTCATCTGCATGATGCGGTCCTGGCGGTGCACGGTGGGGCCGTCGTCCGACGCCGCCGCCGTCCAGGTGCCGGCGCCCGCGAGCAGCGCGAGGGCGGCCGCTGCGGCGAGCAGTCTGCGCTTGGGCAGCTTCGGCAGTCGTAGATCCATGCGTCAACCGTACGGGCGAGGGGTGACAACCTCGGCAGCCGGTGGGCTGAACCCGGCTGCCTACTTGAGGAGTACGGCGAGGGCCCGCCGTACCACGGCTGCGGTACGGCGGGCCCCTGAGGAGCAGTGGCCCACGACGGGCCGACTACTCAGTGGTTCCGCGGGAATCCCAGATCCACGCCCTCCGGCGCGTCCGACGGGTCCGGCCAGCGGGTGGTGACGACCTTGCCGCGCGTGTAGAAGTGCGTGCCGTCATTTCCGTAGATGTGGTGATCTCCGAAGAGCGAGTCCTTCCAGCCACCGAAGGAGTGGTAGCCGACCGGTACGGGAATCGGGACGTTCACGCCGACCATGCCCGCCTCGATCTCCAGCTGGAAGCGCCGCGCGGCGCCGCCGTCGCGGGTGAAGATCGCCGTGCCGTTGCCGAAGGGCGACGCGTTCATCAGCGCCACGCCCTCCTCGTACGTGTCGACCCGCAGGACGCACAGGACGGGGCCGAAGATCTCGTCCTTGTACGCGTCGGCCGTGACCGGGACGCGGTCCAGGAGCGAGAGGCCGACCCAGTGGCCGTTCTCGAAGCCCTCGACGGTGTGGCCGGTGCCGTCCAGGACGACCTCGCAGCCCTGTGCCGCCGCGCCGGTGACGTACGAGGCGACCTTGTCGCGGTGCGCCGCGGTGATCAGCGGGCCCATCTCGGACGTCGGGTCGTTGCCGGGGCCGAGGGTCAGCGCGGCGGCGCGCTGCTTGATCTTCGCGATCAGCGGGTCGGCGGTGTCGCCGACCCGCTGATCGAGAAGATCAAGC
>NZ_JBNNJZ010000178.1:0-14530 GCF_050270335.1 Streptomyces sp. NPDC059900 | reverse complement strand
GTGCTGCTCTACGCGCCCACCCACCGCGACTACCAGAAGGGCTTCCTGCCCGGCCTGGACCTGGAGCGCTTCGTGCGCTCGCTCGGCCCGTCGTACGTCGTGCTCGTGCGCGCCCACTACTTCTACGGCGCCGACGCGGGCCTGCGCGGCCACCCGCAACTCGTCGACGTCACCGGGCACGCGCGCGTGGAGGACCTCTGCCTGGCCGCCGACGCCCTCGTCACGGACTACTCGTCGCTGATGTTCGACTACGCCTGCCTGGACCGCCCGATCGTGACGTACGCCCCCGACTGGCAGGCCTACCGCGCGGCCCGCGGCACCTACTTCGACCTCCTGTCGGGGCGCCCGGGCGAGACGCCGGGGGCCGTCGCCACCACCGAGGAGGAGCTCGCGGACCTCTTCAGGAGCGACGCGTGGGACACCGTGCGCACGACGAAGCTGCGGGCGGCGTTCCGGGCGAGGTTCTGCCCCTACGACGACGGGAGCGCCGCCGAGCGCGTGGTCCGGCGGCTGTTCCTCGACGGCCTCGGGGAACTCGAAGGTCAGGCGCCCCGCTCGTAGGGAGAGCGGACCGGGAAGTACGCAGCGAGGAACGAGCGCATGGCGAGCGCCATCTCCTCGTCGGCGAGCTCGCTGTCCGGGGACTCGCCGATGCAGAAGGCCGTCTTGTTGCGGCCCTGGAGCAGCTGCCCCAGGCGCGCGTGATCGGCGCGCCTCCCGATGTCCACGAAGTCGTACGAGATGCCCGCCGGCACCGCGCGCCCCGTGAGATAGGCGTAGTGGTGGTGCAGGGACGACACCAGGGCGATGTCGCCGTTCGAGCGGAAGCGGCTGCGTGCGGTGGCTTCGAGCTCGTCGGGGAACCGCTCGGTGAGCTCCGCGAGGACGCTGCGGTGCAGGGCGTAGGGCGCGTGGAAGAAGCTGTGCGTCGCCGTCCTGCCGAAGGCCTTCTCCAGCAGCGCGCGGTTGTTCTTCGCGGCGGCCAGATAGCCCTCGTCGCCGGACGATACGGGCAGCGCGGGCACGGACGCCGACGACCAGAAGAAGCGGGCGGTGCCCGAGCTGTGGAAGAAGGTCTGCGGGGTGGTGGGGCGGCCGAGGAACATGTCGTCGTTGAGGTAGATGAAGTGCTCCGACAGGCCCTCGATGCGGTGCAGCTGGCTCTCGATGGAGTGGGAGTTGAAGGTGGGCAGCGTCGCGTCCGGGTCGGCGAACAGGTCGCGGTGGTCGACGACCGTGATGCCCGGGTGGTCCGCGTTGAGCCAGGCCGGGCGCTGGCCCGCAGTGACGAGGTAGATGTGCCGGATCCAGGGCGCGTTCGCGGCCAGGGAGCGCAGCGAGTAGCGCAGCTCGTCGCGGTTGCGGAAGCGGACGGCGCCGTGGTCCGGCGACGTCCCGTCACCGGAGCCGCCGAGCGCCGCGTCACGGCGGGCGCGCCACTGGGGGTCGGAGTCGTCGACCCAGGTGTAGACGGCGTCCACGGGGAAGTCCACGTCGCCCATGAGGAGCCGGGCGAAGACGTCGAGGGTCGGGTAGGTGCGGTCGGCGATGCGGAGGGTGGCCGCGGGGGTGAGGGAGGGCAGCTCCGATCCGGCGAGGGTGGTGCCGAAGGGGGCGCGCCGGGTGTCGGGGCCGCCGGGCCCGGCAGCCCCGTCGTCGGCGGTGACCCGAGGCCAGAACGCCACCGTGCAGGACTGCCCGACGCCGTGCCGCAGGGAGAGCGTCGTCGTGGTCACCGGCTTGAAGAGCTTGATGCCCGCGACCTCGCCGATGCCGTCGAGGCGCTCGGCGAGCACGACTCCGGGCGCGGCGTCGCGCGGACGGACCAGCTCGGCGTAGACGGGCTGGCCGTGCAGGGACTCGGCGATCGCCTTGAGCGCGCCGTCGCGTTCGTCGTCGGCCACCGCGAGGGTGTGCGTGGTGCCCGAGGTGCGGACCAGGACGTAGGGGATGTCCTCGGACTCCAGGGCGGTGGCGGCCAGTTCGAGGTTCCAGTCGGTCATGTCGGGCGCGAGGACGTCGTCGCGCCGCTCGGCGAGGCGGCCCACCGAGCGGATGAGGAGGCCGCTGTTGTCGGCGGCCAGGATCTCGTCCTCGCGGGCCCGCTCCCCGGCGTCGGGCGCGGCGTCCAGGGTGTACGGCGTGGTCGGGCGGAAGCCGCTCCCGCCGGACGCGATCCCGAACGCCACCCGGTCCGCGCGCTCTTCAAGGCGCTCGGGGGCGTCGCGCCGGGCCACGAGCCTGGAGTACAGCTCCTGCCAGCGCGCGGTGACGTCGGCGCTGGAGAAGCGGGCGTAGACGCCTTCGCGGGCGGCGTTGGCGTAGCTGCGGCGGGTCTCCGGGTCGCCCATCAACTCGGCCATCGCGGCGGTCAGTTCGCTGATCTCGCCGGGCGGTACGAGCAGTCCGTCGACGCGGTGCCTGACGATCTCGGCGGGCCCGGTCAGGACGTCGTACGCGACGACGGGCACACCCGCGGCGAGCGCTTCGAGCAGCACGAGCGGGAAGGCCTCGTTGTGCCCCGCGGTCATCAGGGTGAGGCCCGCTTTGGCCCACTCCGCGGCCATGTCCTGGCAGGGGCCGAGGAGTTCGACGCGGTCCTGGAGGCCGAAGCCGTCGATCAGGCGTCGCAGCTGCTGCTCGCGGTGGCCGTCGCCGAAGACGCGCAGCGTCCAGTCGGGGTAGGCGTCGGCGAGTTCGGCGAAGGCCCGTACGGCGTGGTCGACGCGCTTCTCGCCGGTCAGGCGCGCGGCCATGACGATGACCTTGCTCTCGCCGTCGGCGCGCGGCCGGAAGCCGTCCGGTACGGCGTTGGGGATGACCGCGAGCTCGGGGGCGGTGGCGCCGAGGGACTCCGCGATCCAGTCCCGGGTGCGTTCGGTGAGGGTGACCAGGGCGTCCAGTCGCGGCGCGTGCAGGAGGAGGGGTTCGCCGGAGGGGCCGCGGCGCTGGGTGGGGCGGTGCTCCTGGTGCACGGTGACGACCCCGGCCGGGACGAGCGTGACGGCGGCGGCCATCAGGGCGGGCGTCGTGGTCACCAGGACGTCGGTGTCCAGGGTGGTCAGGGCGGCGGTCATCTCGACGTCGGAGAGCCGGTCGAAGGCGGACTCCCAGGCGGGTTCGATCAGTTCGGCGGGCAGCGCGGCGAGGGTGCGGCAGGCGGCCTCGTCCAGGCGCGAGGCGCGCACCGGACGCTCGGGGGACACCGTGCGGTCGACGAGGTAGCGGACGGGCAGGCTGCGGGCCTCGGGGAAGAAGGGCTCGGGGCGGGTCCGGAAGACGGAGATGACCTCGACGTCGTGCCGGTCCGCGAGGTGCTGCGCCTGGGTGTAGGTGGCCAGCTCGGTGCCGCCCATCTCGTCGCCCCAGCCGAGCAGGTACGTGATCTTCATGAGGTCTCCTTCGAGATGTCCCAGCAGGTCAGGGCGAAGGCGCCGGACTTGGTGAAGTGGGCGTGGGCGCGGACCAGGGCGCCGCCCGGCAGCGCGAAGACCCGGAAGGGGGTGGGGCAGGCCGCCGCGGGGTCGCGTACGTCGGAGAGCCACCGGCCGAGGGGGAGCGAGGTGCCGCGGGTCTCCGACTCCACGCGGAAGTCCCACACCCACTGGCCGGGGCTCGCCCCCGCCATCTCGGCGAGCGGCAGCGCGAAGCTGAACTCGGCGCCCTCCCACATCGCCCCGACGCGCACGGTGACCTTGTCCCGCCGCCGTACGGCCTCCGCGCGCCACCGCCGTTCCCGGCCCGTCCTGACGAGCCGTCCGTGCACGGTGATGCCGTCGCTGCCGGGCACGAACCGCAGCAACTCGGCGCGGGGCCCGGACCGGGTCACCTGGAGCACCGCGCGCCCGCTGCGGCAGCGCACGACGCGGACGAGCGTGCCGGTGCGGGGGTCGGGGGCGTGCGGCAGGGTGGGTGTGGGCGGCAGTTCGGTGTCCCCGTCGAGGCCGATGCCGCGCCGCCGCACGCGTCCTCGGGCATCGGCGGTGACGACCGTGAGCCGCCAGACGCCCTCGCTCAGGCGGGGGCGGGCCGGGGAGCCCGGTTCATCGGGGGCGTCATGTGCGTCGCGCAGCGTGGCGGTGCCGGCGAGGAGCAGGCCGCCGTGGGCGTGCCGCTCGAAGACGAGCGGGACGCGGAACCTGTGGTGGCCGCGCGAGAGGAGCAGGTGGGCCCGCTCGATCCGCTCGTCGGGGTGGGCGGCGACCGCGAGGTTGAGGGTCCGGCTGTCCCGGATCGACAGATGCACGGGCGCCAGGAGGCCTTGCCGCCCCCGCCCCGCGGCGGCGCGTTCCGCCCGGAAGCGGGTGGTTCTCGCGGTGGCGGCGAGCCGCCGGACGACGGGCGGCCGGGCCGGGGTCATGACGTGAACCCAATGTGGTGCATTGCCCCACTTTGCCCGTTGTTCCCTCAGATGCGGGGTGTGGCCGCGTACGGGTCACCCGGCTGGCCCACGAAAGTGTGTCCCGGAGTGCGCTACGGGGTTAGACCCCTTAATGATCAATTCCCTCGCGCAGTTCCACCGCCGTAAGGAAGCACCCGCACCACCATCACCACCGTCACCCGCGCCACGCGCCTCCGTCCCCGCGCCATTCGCACCCGCCCCGGACCGCCCGCCGCGCGCCCTCGCTCTGTGCCGCCGCTGGAGCCGCTGGGCCGACCCCGCCGCCGTGGCCTTCGCGACCCTCCTGATCGCCTGGCGGGCAAGCGCCCTCGGCCAGTGGATCGTCGACGACGCGGCGATCACCTTCGCCTACGCCCGCAGCATCGACGAGGGCCTCGGCCCCGTGCAGCAACCGGGCGCCGACCCCGTCGAGGGGTACTCCAACTCCTCCTGGCTCGCCCTGCTCGTCATCGGCCGCAGGCTCGGCCTCTTCGACCGCGGCGCGCTCCTCGGCGTCAGCGACCTGGTGCTCTACCCCAAGGCCCTCGCGCTGCTCTGCACCGCGGGCGTGCTCGCCTGCGCGGCGATGGCCGCACGGGCCCTGCTGCCGGGCCGCGCCTGGGCCGTGACGCTCCTGACCGGCGGCATTCTCGCGGCGAACCTCTCGTACGTGGCGTGGTCCTTCTCGGGGCTCGAAAACCCGCTGTACGCGCTGACCGCCGCCGCGACCGGGGCGCTGCTCGTGCGGGGCGCCGTGCGCGGCACCCTGCTGCGGCCCGCCGTCGCCGCGGGCGCGGGGGCCGTCGCCCTGCTCGCGGCGCTGACCCGGCCGGACGGCGCGGTGCTCGCCGCGGCCTACCCGGTGGCCGTCCTGCTGTTCCTGCGCCGTGACCGCCTGGCGCGCGCCGTGCGGGCGGTGGCGCTGGGCTGCGGCACCTTCGCGCTGCCGTACGCGGTGTTCCTGCTGTGGCGCCGGTCCGCCTTCGGGCTCTGGGTCCCGAACACGGCGGTGGCCAAGGCCCAGAAGCCGCCGGACCTCGCCCAACTCGGCTCCGCGGGCGAACTGCTGACGTACGGAGGCTGGGCGCTCGCCCTGACCGGCGCCGCCTGCGCCGGCATCGCGCTCGCCCGACCCGGCCCGGCGCGCAGGGCCCTGGCGGCGCTGCTCGTCCCGCTGGCCCTGACCCTCCTCGCGTACGGCGTGCTCGGCCGGGACTGGATGGCGCTGTACCGCTTCGCGACCCCGGTCTGGGTGCTCGCTGCGACGGCGCTCGCCCTGGCCGCCGCCACGGTCTGGCGAGCGGAGAGCCGCCGCGCGCGTGCCGTCCTGGGCTGCGCGCTCGCGGGCGCCCTGCTGCTCTCGGTCACCGGACAGGCCGCGCAGAACGGCAGGTTCGTCAACCGCCCGACCCTGTCCATGTGTTACGTCGCCGAGCGCTACGGCCACACCTTCGACGCGTACGCCGCCCGCCTCGGCCTGCGTGACGCCACCGTCGCCCTGCCCGACCTGGGCGGCACCCTGCTCACCACCCGGCTGCGTGTCGTGGACGTCGCGGGCCTCACCGACCGCCGGGTGGCCGCCGCGTACGCCGCCGCCGACCCGGCCGCCCTGCGCGACTACGTACTGAACGACGTGCGCCCCGAACTGCTCCACGTGCACGCCGCCTGGACCCGCAGAACCGGCCTGACCCCGCCCCTCCTCGCGGCGGCGGGTTACGTCCCCCTCTACGCCGAGGGCAACGGCGGCGACTTCGTCAGGGCGGACGCCGTACGGGACCCGGCCCGGATCGCCGCGGAGCGCGAGCGCGTGCGCCCGGTCCTCGACGCCATGGTCCGCGAGATGCGCCCGGCGGGCTGCGGCCCGACGCTGCGCGCCGGAGAGGGGACCCCCGCATGACGACGGCACTCCCGCGCCAGACCCGCCCCCGCCCGGGGCTCCCCGCTGCCGCCGACGACGCACCCCGCGTGGACTCCCTGACCGGCATGCGCTTCCTCGCCGCCCTCGCGGTGTTCGTGCACCACTTCACCGGCCTCAGCGCACACGGCGGCGTGGCCCACGCCCCGCTGCTCTTCCCGTACTCGACGCTCGGCGCGAACGGCGTCGGCTTCTTCTTCGTGCTCTCCGGCTTCCTGCTCACCTGGGGACACCGGCCCGGCACGCTCGCCCGCCTCTTCTACTGGCGCCGGGCGGGCCGCATCCTGCCCGCCCACCTGGTCGCGACGATCCCCGTCATCTGGGTCTTCTACGTCTGGGGCGGCGTTCCGACCGACGACTTCAGCTTCGTCGCCTCGCTCTTCCTCGTGCAGACCTGGTTCCCCGGCGTCGTGCCGACGCTCCCCGGCAACGGCGTCGCCTGGACGCTCAGCGTCGAGGCCTTCTTCTACCTCCTCTTCCCGTTCGTGATCCGTGGCGCCCTGCGTCTGCGCACCCGCACCCTCGGCCTGCTCGCAGGGGGCGGACTCGTCGCGATGTGGCTGGTCAAGTGGTGGACGGTCGTCCATCTCTCGCCCTTCGCCAGCGAATGGGTCATGCGCAACCCGGTGAGCAGGCTGCCCGAGTTCGGCGTCGGCATGGCCTGCGCGCTCGCCCTGCGCCGGGGCCACCGGTTCCGGCTCAACCCGCCCGTGCTGCTCGTCTGCCTCGCCGGATACGCCGTCGTCTACTGCCACCGCGCGACCTGGTTCGGGCCGGACCTGGCCGGGCATCTCGCCTGGACCCTGCGGCCGTTCGCCGCCGTCTTCTCCGTGCTCTTCGTCGTCGCCTGCGTGCAGCGGGAACTGGCGGGGCACCGGGGCTGGCTCTGCTCGCGGCCGATGGTCCTTCTCGGGCTCTGGTCGTACGCCTTCTATCTGCTCCACCAGACCGTCAACCGGCTGATCCTCGACACCTGGGGCCGCCCGCAGCCGGACAACTCCGCGCTCTTCACGCTCCTCGGCGTCGCACTCACCGTGGTCGCGCTGTCCTGGGCGATGTTCACGTACGTCGAGGAACCGGCGCGGAAGTGGTGTGCCCGGCGCACTCCGAGCCGGTGGAGGCGCTGTGTCGGTACGCCTTAAATGCGGGTGATGCGTAGAAGATTCCTACCTAGGTCCCTGCCCAGGAGGAGACGTGCACCAGTCCGCGTACGAACAGATGGAACTCTGTGTGGAGCAGTACATGCCCAAAGGGAGACGTCACCGGGTGGTCGATCTCGGCGCCCGGGTCTCCGACGGGCAGACCCGCACCCACAAGACCCTGCTCGAAGGACGCGACACGGAGTACGTGGGCGTCGACGTGCTCGACGGCCGCAATGTGGACGCGGTGATGACGAAGCCGTACCGCATCCCGGTGAAGTCCCGCAGCGCCGACTTCGTCATCTCCGGGCAGGCGTTCGAGCACATCCCCTTCTTCTGGGCGACGATGCTGGAGATCGCCCGCGTCCTGAAGCCGGAGGGCATCGCCTTCGTGACGGCGCCCTCGCGCGGCCATGTGCACGACGCGCAGGACTGCTGGCGCTACTACCCCGACGGGTTCCGCGCCATGGCCGCGTACAGCCGGCTCGAACTCCGCGAGGCCTACACGGACTTCCCGCCCATGAAGGGCATCCGGCACGCCTACGCGGGCATCGACGCCAAGCACGCCTACTGGGGCGACTCCGTGGGCGTCTTCCAGCGGCCCAAGCGCTATCCGAGCCTGACCATGGCCTTCGTGCGCGCCGGCACCACCTGGTGGGCGAACAAGGTCGGCGGGGTCGACGGAATCCCGCTGCCCGAACCGATCGAGGGCCGCGCGCTCTGCGGCAGGCCGAAGACCGTGGTGGCCCCGCGTTCGGTGGAAGAGCACCCCATTTCTTCGCCAAGTGACGTCAAATGAACATGAACTGATGAAACGTGACATAAAGCACAAGTTGCGCGTACTGTCCGCTCCCATGGCATGGCGACGCGCTGTGAACGGCGCACTGAAGCAACTGACCGGCTATCAGCTGACGCGCACCCCGGTGCCGGGCCAGCGCGCGGCGGCGGCCCCGGCGCCGAAGCCCGCACCCGCACCCGCCCCGGCATCGAAGCCGAAGCCGAAGCCCCTGAACCTCCCCGCCGACTACGACGACGAGGCGAAAAACATCATCCGTGCGGTGAAGCCGTACACGATGACCTCCCCGGAGCGGCTCAACGCCTTCATCCTGGCGACCCGGCACGTCGTCAGGCACAACATCCCCGGCGACATCGTCGAGTGCGGCGTCTGGCGCGGCGGTTCGATGCAGGCCTGCGCGAAGGCCCTGCTCGGCGCCGGAGTGACCGAGCGCGACCTGTACCTCTTCGACACCTTCGAGGGCATGACCCCGCCCACGGAGGAGGACCTGCGCCTGGACGGCAAGTCCGCGGAGGAACTGCTGGCGCTCCAGGGCAAGGACCGCCCCATCTGGGCGGTCGCCTCCCTCGACGACGTCAAGTCGGGCTTCGAGAAGGTGCCGTACCCCAAGGAGCGCGTGCACTACGTCAAGGGCAGGGTCGAGGAGACCGTCCCGCGCAAGGCGCCCGAGCAGATCTCCGTGCTGCGCCTGGACACCGACTGGTACGCCTCCACCAAGCACGAACTGGAAGAGCTGTACCCCCGGTTGGTCAGCGGCGGCATCCTGCTCATCGACGACTACGGCTACTGGCAGGGATCGCGCAAGGCGGTCGACGAGTTCATGGACAAGACCGGCGAACGCCTGCTGCTCCTGCGCATGGACGAGGGACGCATCGCGGTGAAGCCCTGACCGTGCGGAACCACGTGAACGGGCCCCGTGTCCGGCGGTCCCGAGCCGCCGGTCACGGGGCCCGCTCACGTGATCACCCGAATGGCTCTGCGCGGGTGACCCATAAGGGCGGTCGTTGTTAACCGGATGACCTCCAGCAGGACGCGCAGCCGTGCCCGTCAGTACTCCGGAAGGAATGTGCGCAGCGCATGACACCCCGACTTGCCGTCGTCGTCCCCGTCTACAACGTCGAGGAGTTTCTCGGTCCCTGCCTCAGGTCACTGGCCGGGCAGACCATGCCGGACATCGAAGTCGTCATGGTCAACGACGGTTCCACCGACGGCAGCGCGCGCATCGCCCGCGAGTTCGCCGCGGGGGACGGCAGATTCCGGCTGGTCGAGCAGGAGAACGCGGGCCTCGGGGCGGCCCGCAACGCGGGAGTGCGCGAGGCACGCGGGACGCACCTGGCGTTCGCCGACAGCGACGACGTCGTACCGCGCGACGCGTACGAGCGGATGCTGGCGGCACTGGAGGAGTCCGGCTCCGACTTCGTCACCGGCAACGTCCACCGGCTGCGCTCGGGGGACAGGACCGAACAGTCGCCGATGTTCCGCAAGATGATGGAGAGCGACCGCAGCGCCACCCACGTCACCCGTGACTGGGCGCTGCTCGGCGACCGCATCGTCTGCAACAAGGTGTTCCGCAGGGACTTCTGGGACCGGCACGCCTTCGCCTTCCCCGAAGGCGTGCTCTTCGAGGACACCCCCGTCACGATCCCCGCCCACTTCCTCGCCGGGTCCGTCGACGTACTGAAGGAGCCCGTCTACCTCTGGCGCGACCGCGACGGTTCCATCACCAGCGGCCGGGCCAGGCCCCGCGCGGTCCGCGATCGCACGGCCGCCGTCCTCGCGGCCGGCGCGTTCCTCGCGGCGAAGGCCGGGGAAGCGGCGGGCACCCCGCGGGCCGGGATCTTCGCCGACGCCAAGCGGCGCTACGACACGACGGTGCTCTCCGGCGATCTGTGGCTGTTCATGGAGGCCCTGCCGCACGGCGACGCCGCCTATCACGACGCTTTCCTGGAGCAGGCCAACGCCTTCGCCGACACCGTCGACCCCGCCGTGATCGCCGCACTGCCGCTGCCCCTGCGCGTGCGCTGGCAGCTCATCCGGCGGCGCCGGATCACCGAACTGCTCGCCTTCATGGCGTTCGAGAAGACCAACCCCGGCGCCTTCCGGGTCCGCGGCCTGCGCCGGCGCCGGGCCTCCTTCCCCGGCATCGGCGGCCTGCCGCGCGAGACCGTCGCCCTGAAACGCTCCGACCTGCCGCTCACCGCACAGCTCACGCGGGTCGCCTGGGACGAACAGGGCAGGCTGCGGCTCAAGGGCTATGCCTACATCCCCAACCTGCCCGCGGGGCGGATCGGGGCGCGGGCCAGGGTCGCCTGGCTGCGGGCCGGGCGAAGGCGCGTGCTTCCGCTGAGGCTGCGCACGGTGCGGGCACGCGAGGCGACGTACCGCTCCAAGCAGGGACTGCACGACTACGACCGCGCGGGGTTCGAGACGGTCATCGACCCCCGCAGGACCGTGACCAAGCGCCGCAGCACCACCTGGAACGTGGAGATGGGCGCGGTCAGCGGGCTCCTGCCGCGCACGGGCCCGGTGCGCACGAGCGGCGCGCCGCGGCTTCCCGTGCGGTACCTGGAGGAGTTCCTGCGGGTCGCCGTCACCCTCAGCAAGGGGCGGCTGAGGCTGCGCACCGAGCGGGTGGCGGCGCGGCTCGTGGCGCACGAGGGGTGCGGCGGCGCCGTCAGGCTGCACGGCAGGATCGCACCGGGGGAGTCGCAGGCCCTCGACGCCCTGCGCATCGAGAACTGGCACACCAAGGAGGCGCACTACGTCACCGCCCTGGTGAACGGCCGCGACTTCAGCGCCGATGTGCCGCTCGCCTTCTTCCACGCCGGTCAGGACGCGACCGGCAGACCCCGCAAGGCCGACCCGTGGGGCGTCAGCCTGGTCCGCGAGGGCGGCGGCCGCACACCGCTGGCCGCCTGCCCCGAGGTGCCGCCGGGGCGGTACGGACTGCTGCCCGGGCGCGAACTCCTCGTCCTGGCCAACCTGTCGGGGAACCTGGAGCTGCGCGACCAGACCGTACGGCCGCTCGTGGACGCCGTCACCTGGGACGACGAACTGCTGATCGAGGGCAGCCACCCCGACGCGGCGGCTCGCACCGCTGAGCTGGTCCTCGTGCACGGCGGCCACGGCGACGAGGCCGTGGCGCCGGTCCGGATCGAGGGCGGCCGGTTCACCGCCGCACTGCGCCCCGAAGCCCTGCCGGGCCCCGGCGGCACCCTGCCGCTCGCCGAAGGCCGCTGGAACCTCTTCCTGCGCGAGCCGGGCGAGTGCGACCCCGAGCAGTACACCCCGGTGTGCGCGGCGCCCGGCGGGGCCCTCGGCGACAGCCTCCCGATCGTCCGCACCAGGTCCGGCCGCGACATCACCCTGAAGCGCCACGCCCACGACGGCCTTCACCTGCGCTCCGGCTCGGCCCTGCCCATCGCCGACCGGGGCGGCCCGCGCCAGCGCCGCCTGCGCGAGGAGTACGCTGCGCGGCGCGGCGGGCCGCTGCGGGACGCCGTCCTCTACTCCAGCTTCGACGGACGCCAGTACTCGGACTCGCCGCGCGCCGTGCACGAGGAACTGGTCTCCAGAGGAGCCGAGTTGGAGCACCTGTGGGTGGTGCGCGACCAGCAGGTGCAGCTGCCGGGGAGCGCCACGCCCCTCGCCCTGTGGAGCGCCGAGTGGCACGAGGCCCTGGCCCGCTGCCGCTACATCGTCACCAACACCCAGCTGCCCGAATGGTTCGAGCGGGCCGACGGCCAGTACGTCGTGCAGACCTGGCACGGCACCCCGCTCAAGCGCATCGGCCTCGACCTCGCGGGCCGCTCATCCGGCGACCGCGCCTACATGGCGACCCTGCCCGGCCGCGCGGCCCAGTGGAGCGTGCTCGTATCGCCGAACCGCTTCTCGACGCCCGTCCTGCGCGGCGCCTTCGGCTACACCGGCGACGTCCTCGAACGCGGCTATCCGCGCAACGACCTGCTGCACGCCGCCGACCGCGCGAAGGTCGCCGCGTCCGTGCGCGAACGCCTCGGCATCCCCGAGGGCAAGCGCGTCGTCCTGTACGCGCCCACCTGGCGCGAGAACCAGCCCAAGCAGAGCGGCCGCTACGCCCTCGACCTGCGCCTCGACCTCGAAGCCGCCGAACACGCCATCGGCGAGGACCACGTGCTCCTGGTCCGCAGGCACTACCTCGTCGGCGGCGCCGTCCCCGGCTCGGACTTCGTGCGCGACGTCACGCGCCACCCCGACGTCAGCGAACTGCTCCTGATCAGCGACGTCCTGGTCACGGACTACTCGTCCCTGATGTTCGACTTCGCGCAGACCGGACGCCCGATGCTCTTCCACACCTACGACATCGACCACTACCGCGACACCCTGCGCGGCTTCTGCTTCGACTTCGAGGCGCAGGCGCCGGGACCGCTGCTCGCGACGAGCGACGAGGTGATCGCCGCGCTGCGCGACCCCGGTGCGGCCACCGCCGCCCACACCGAGGCGTACGACAGATTCCGCGAGGTCTTCTGCGACCTGGACGACGGCAGCGCGGCCGCCGGTGTCGCGGACGCCATGCTCGAAGGAGGCCGCGCATGAGCTCCTCGGAACTGCACGACGTCAGCTGTGTCGTCGTCGCGGGCACGGACGCCGACGCGCTGCGGCAGTCGGTGGACTCCGTGCTCGGCCAGACCATGGGCAACGTCGAGGCGGTCCTCGTCGACCCCGGCGCGGACGGCCCCGCCCGCGCCGCCGCACAGGAACTCGCCGCCGACCACCCGCACCGGGTGCGCCTGGTCCGCGCCGAAAGCCCGCTGCCCGTGGCCGCGTCGCGCAACCTCGGGCTCGACGCGGCACGCGGCCGGTACGTCATCGTGCTCGGCGACGGCGAACTCCTGGAGCGGCACGCCTGCCGCAACCTCTTCGACGCCGCGCGCACCACCGGGGCCGACCTGGTGGCGGGACGCTGGACGCGGCGCACGGCCTCCGGCAGGAAGGAGGCCCACCCCGGCTGGCAGAACCAGCAGCACGCGCGGACGAGGAGCGTCGAAAACCTCTCCGACGTCCCCGAACTCGTCGCCAGGGACTCCCTGGTCACCGGATTCTGCGTGCGCAGGGACTTCGTCCACGGCGCGCGCCTTCGGTACGCCGAAGACCTCGCCCACAGCGAGATCCTCTTCGGCGTCGAGGCGGCACTCGCGGCCCGCGCCATCACCCTCGTGCCGAACCTCGTCACCACCCGCCGCGCGGACCCCGACCCCGCCCGCGAGACCCCCGGCCTCGCCCGGGCCAACGACCGCGTCGCCGCACTCCTGGCGAGCCTGGGCCGCCTCGACCTGTGCGACCGGCGCGAGCGGGCCTTCCTCGTCGACCACGTGCTGCCCTGCGCCCGTACGTTCCCGCAGCTCACCGCCGACGAGCGGCGCCGGGCCACGGCCGGCGTCGGCCCGCACCTCGAAGGCCGCGCCGACGCCCGCGCCCTGAGCGCCCTCGACCCCGTGGAGCGGGTGTGCGTACGGCTGCTCGCGGACGGCGACACGGAGGGCGTACTCGCCGCCGCGTACGCCCTCGCGCGGCCGGGGACCGTCGTCTCGGAGCTGACCGAGCGGGAGGGCAGGGTCTACTGGCGCGCGGACGGGCTCGACGACCCCCGGGTACGGGACGTGCTCGACGTCAGCGAACTCGGCCACCAGCACCGTCCTTCGGACACCGTGCGCCTCCTGAACCGCCTCACCAGGTGCACCGTCGAAGGCACCAGAGCGGTACTCGAAGGGCAGGTCGTGCTGCCCGGCAGCGTGCTGCCCGACCGGCCGCCGCTCACCGCCTGGCTCGACGTGCGCGCCCGCGGCACGGCACGGCGCGGCCTCCGCGTACCCGTGCAGGAGGCGCACTACGACGGCGGCGCGGTGCTCTGGCGCGCCACGCTCGACCTCACCGCCGGGCTGCGGGACCTCGGCATCCGCGACCGGGTCCGGGAGCCACGGCTCCGGCTCGCCGCGGGCGGCCACGACCTGACCACCGAACTCGTCGCCGAGCAGGAGACCGTGGGCACCGCCCGCGGCCTCACCGTCACCGGCGCGAACAGGCTGGAGCTGCGCCTGGCACCCCGCCACCGCGCCGCCCGCACCCTGCGCGCCGCCCTGCACTACGTCACGCACTTCCGCCCCGCGCGCAAACTGCGGCTCGGGGTGCGTGCCCTGCGCAAGAGGGTCGACAGGCTGAGCGGCAAGGCGGTCAAGCTGCGCGCCTACCGGCTGATGCTGCGCCGACTGCCCGTCAGCAAGGGCTCGGTGGTCTTCGAGAGTCACATGGGAGCGTGCTAC
>NZ_JBNNJZ010000177.1:0-14582 GCF_050270335.1 Streptomyces sp. NPDC059900 | reverse complement strand
GTCCCCGCGCGGTGGCTCGTCCCGCTCCGGTACGCCAAGACCGTGCCGGGCAGTGCATCCCTGCGCCGTCTGGCCCGCCCTGCTGCCCGACCTTCAGTTGCTGTGCGTGCGGTGTTCGCCGTCCCGCTGACGGCCGGCCCCGTAACGGCCGCGCGCTCGCCGGCCACCGCGGCGGCCCGGGCGGCATGAGCGGGGAGCAGCTGGCCGACGCTCGGGAACTGGCGGCCGCGCCGGCCCGGGCCGCTGTTGCGGACCCTGGCTTCGTCTTCGCCCTGCAACTGCCCTTTGCCCGCGTCGATGAAGCAGCCGGCGCGCTCTTCCAGCAGCTGGACATCTGGTCCGACAATGCCCTGCTGCGGTTGCGGGCACACGCCCCGGGGGGTGCTTCTATCTGTCCGGTCAAGGTCTGTGGGCTTGGTCAGGCTGCTTGTTCGTGTCGCGGTCGGAAGAGGGTGCCCTTGCGCTGCAGGCGGGCGAACAGCTGGCGCAGCTGCGGCTCGTTGTTGGGCAACGGCCTGTCGAACGTAGTGCGGCCGTCCTTCAGCAGGGCCGTGCCGTGATGCTCGGCCTTGCCTGCGTCCAGGGCGCAGAACACATCGAACGAGGCGAAGTTGTTGCTGGTCACCGGGCTTTCCCCTCCCCGGAGTTGCAGCCGTTGGCCCACCGGGCACCGGAGGCCGGCAGCCACATTCCGCAGCCCTGCCGGTGGGCGGACACGCTTCTATCAGCGACCATCCGGTGCCGCCAGGTCCGGCGACAGCCCCCCCCCGGATCATCAACAACAGGGGCAACGAGCCATACCGGCCCCGGAGGCCACGAGCCCCGTTCGGGCTCTACTCGAAAGGTAATGGGCACGGCCGCAGTCTGTGGGGCACCGCCCGCGCTGTGCCCGGTCTCCGCATCCGCCTGGCCGGGGACACCGGAACCGAGGTGTGAACTGGCGTCGTGTGGCGGCGGCCTTGCGCCCCCTCTGGCTTCGTTGTGCGGATGGTTAGCCTTTCTGAGCTGCGCGTTCGGTGCTGCGTTCCGTGTGCTGCCGGTCCCGGCCTGCCTGTCACTTTCGATGCAAGGGAGCAAACGTCGTGTGGGCATGGCCTTTGTCCGCACGGGCCCATCCTGTTCGGTCGTACCCGGCTCCTCTGCGCAGGTCTGCCTCGCGCTTGTTGTGGCACGCCTTGGACCTGTCACGCGGCCGGCGAGGGCGGCAGCGTAAGCGTTCTGCAGCGGCGGCGGGCATCATCGCGAATGGTGGAGGAAATGCACATCGACCGGGCCCGGCAGGCCCTCCAGCGGCAGGATGCCCAGCAGATGCGCCAGAGGGCACGAGCGGCCGTGGCCGCTGCCGCCACCATGCGGGCCATCGCGGCCCAGTCCTTCCTTGCCGCACGACAGATGCGTATCGACCTGGACGAAAGTAGCTGGATCACCAGCCGGGCCGCAGCGGGGCGGAAGGCATCCGGCAGTGATCCCTCCTCACCGCGGCCGGAGGCCGCTGGGCGTTCTCCGCAGCCGCCGGCAGCCGCCGTCCGGGCCCGGGTGTAGGAGCAGCCGCGCACCCCAAGAGTCCCGGCGAACTCATCCCCCGCCTGCACAGGCGATGGTCGGGCCCGAGCGCGCACGTCGAAGGCCGCCGACAGCGGCCCGCCGAGCGGCAACCGCGTAGGCTGGAGAGGAACAGCGGCTGCTGTAAGGAGGGGCCTCATGTCCGACGCTCCGGCCGACGGCCTCCCGCCCGAGCGCCTCGAGTTCGCCACGACCGACCCGGACGAGGCACAGGACTTCATCGCCCGGATGTACCGGGCCGGGCGGCCCCCGCGGACCCGAAGCGCGGCCCTGACAGCCCCCGTGTCGATCTCCCAGGTCAGCGCGGGCGGACTGAGCTACGTCGATTTCACCATGCCACCCGACGTCACCTTGCACCTGACCGGTACCAGCGACCTGTCGGTGACCACACTCATCACCGGTGGCACCCACGCGGAACTGGGCAAGAACACCGAGCGCTACACCACCGGAGACGCGTTCCTGGGCAGCTACCCAGAGGGCGACTACCAGGTCCGGTGCCTGGATTTCCGGGCCGGCATCATCACGGTGCCCCACGCCGCGCTCCAGGCCGTCACAGCGCTGCCCGGCCGGCCCAGCCCGCCCCTGCGGTTCACCTCCCTGCGCCCGTCCTCACCGGCCGCCGCCCAACAGTGGAAGAACGCCGCCGGGTTCGCCCGCGACCTCCTGACCAGCGAGCAAGCCGCCATCAGCCCTCTGATCACCGGCAGCACCGCCCGGCTGCTGGCCGCCACCGCCCTGACGGTCTTCCCCAACACCGCGCTGCCCGGGCCCTCCAGCACCGACGACCGCGACGCCCGTCCGGGAACGCTGCGCCGCGCGACCAGCTTCATCGAGGACAACGCCCACACCGACATCGGTATCGCCGACATCGCCGCGGCCGCCCGCGTCAGCATCCGCGCGGTCCAGCTCGCCTTCCGCCGCCACCTTCAGCTGACCCCGCTGCAGTACCTGCGCCGGGTCCGCCTCGCCCGCGCCCGGCGCGAACTCCTCCTTGGCGACCCCGCCGCGCAGACCGTCACGGCCATCGCCTACCGCTGGGGCTTTTCCCACCCGGGCCGCTTCGCCGCCGACTACCGCACCGCGTACGGCGAACCCCCCAGCCAGACCCTGCGCCGGCGGTGACGCACCGACCACACCCACCACAACCCGGTACCGGCTCCGGGCCCTCGGGGATCCCGCCCCTGCGACCCCTCGCTGTATACGCCTGTCCTCGACGGCAACACCCTGCCCGTCGTGCCCCTGACGGGTCCGGCGACCGTCTGCGTGGCCGGCCGGGGAGTAGGACGTTCCGCCCGGCCCGGTGGGCGTCGGGCGAGGGCGGCCGCCTGTCACCCTGCCGGGATGCCGGCCGTTTGCGGCAGTTCCAGGTGCTCGCCCTCGAACCGCGTGCGTAGGGCCTGGTCGTGTGTGACCAGCACGATCGCCCCGGGGAACGCGGTCAGTGCCTCCTCCAGCTGTTCGACCAGTGCCGGTGGCAGGTGGTTGGTCGGCTCGTCGAGCAGCAGGAGGCCGGCGGGCCCGGTGACCAGACGCGCCACGTCCAGGCGGCGGCGCTGGCCGTGGGAGAGCTCGTCCATGCGCAGCCGCAGGTGTGCGGTGCCGAAGAGCCCGAGGGCAAGCAGCGCCTCACCGCGGTCGACGCGCACCGGCGGCGCCGGCTTCACCATGCGCCCGCCGCCGGGACCGCTTTCACGCTTGGGGGGCGAGCAGCTGCCGCAACGGGCCGATGAGGGAATCGTCCAGCCGTCAGGTGGGTGTGCCAGCGGGGAGTGGACGTGGGGCCGCGTCAGCGGAACTTGCCCGGTTCCCTCCCGCCCGGTGTCGCCACGTTCGCGGGCTCTGCCCACCGGGGCTGTCGGAGACGGCTCGGCGAGCCTGAAGGCCCGCAGCCCGTTGACCGTGCGAGCGATGCCCGGAGTCGCTGGGCACACCGGCTGCTGCGGCGGCGGCACGCACGCTGCCGGACACCGTGGTCTGCCGGACGCCGCCGGCGGCCAGGGTGTCCGGGGCGGCCTCGCGTGCAGGAGGGCGTGTACCGGGTCGTGGCGGGCGCGGGCATCCGGGGCCTGCCCGGCGCACCGGCCCCTTCTGTCCCGGGTCTCACCCCTCGCCTGGGACGACGGCGGTCTGCTGCGGGTCTGCGGTTGTCCCTTCCGCCGTCCGCGAGGCCGCAGACAGCTGCTCGGCGTCGGGGGCGGGCGGGTATGGAATCTCTTCCAGGCGCAGCGTGGCAATGGTGTCGTGGCCGCGTTCGGCGAGCCGGGCGCGAAGTGCGAGATCGGGGCGGGCGCGTAAGAGGAGGTGCTGGGGCGGGGTGATCCGGCGGGCGAGGACCGCGAGGAAGTCCAGGGCGCCGTGGGAGATGAAGCGGACGCCGGTGAGGTCCAGGACCACTGTGTCGGTGCGGGCGGCTTCACCGGCCACGGCCAGGGCCAGAGGTCCGCGGTGGTCGGCTAGGACTTCGCCCCGCAGACGCAGGCCGGGGCCGTCGAACAGGGGCAGCACGAGCAGGATTTCGTCGGCGTAGTAGCCGTGCATGGCTTCTCCCGGGGGCTGGGGGAGGCACTGCTGGCCTGAGCGCACGTGAGGGGCCGGGGGCGTGCGCCATGGAGGCAGTGTTGTGTGGCGGGCGCAGGCTCCCGCTGCTTGGAGCCGCTGGCGCAAAGGGCCGCACCCCGGGGCCCGGGCGAGCGCCGGCAGATCGGATGCTGCGCTAACAGCACCCCATCGACCACGGTCTGTTGCCAACGTACTGCCGGGCGCGGAGCATTTGGAAGGCATATTCCGGATCATTTCCTGCAAGGCCCCACTGCTCCTGCGCCGATCGCCCCCGAGGGGCGGTCGTATGGCCCCGGACCGCGTGCGGGCCCGGGGCGGGGCGAACTGGACGGGGTCGCGGCAGAGCGGATCGCTGCCGGTGCGTGCCTTGACCGGACCTGGAACCGAGCTGCCCTGGGGCGTGTTTGGAAAGTTGGGTAGCCGTTAGCCGTTAGCCGTTAGCCGTTAGCCGTTAGCCGGTGCTTGGTGATGGCGATGAGGTGCGTGGGCGATGGGCTCGAATGTCCACAGGGCGTCCATCGGGATCGCGAGCTGTCATCGTCCACTGCGCGGGCAGTGTTTGGATCTGTCCGACCGGCCACCCGGCGCCCAGGATTTGTTCGCGGACCTCACACAGTTGCGCGTGTGTTCCCACGCGCAGTCCCCATCCGGCCTGGCTGAGGGGGTCGAGGTCAGTGGTGGGGGCGGTAGCGGTTTCGACGATCATCAGGTGGTCATCGCCGCCGACGTCGCTGACCGCAATCCGGGGATCGGGAGGGGTTGCGGCGCGCTCGAATGCGAGCACTGCTCCGAGCAACTGCGTGTAGTACGCCACGGGCCGGTCAAAACCGGCCCGTGGACCGAGCCAGATGGTTGATTCCGGAAGCGCGCGGGTTCTCAGAATCCCGAGTTGCTTTGCAGGTGAACTGGCATGCACATCAGCCCCCTCCCGCCGCTTGGCGTGCGGGTTCGGCCCCTGTCGGGCTTGCCGCTCGGATGGGTCAGGTCGTGTTGCTCAGTTGCCGCAGTCCGTAGGCGGCGGCTCCGACGCTGAGGACGGCGGCGCCGCTGATAAGGGAGGACACCGGGAGGGCGAGGGCCAGGACAAGGCAGCCGGCCAGCCCGAGGACGGGGATGATCCGGGCCGGGCGGCCTTCGGCGGGGGTGAGGGTCCGGGCGGAGGCGTTGGCGATGGCGTAGTAGGCGAGGACGCCGAAGGAGGAGAAGCCGATCGCCCCGCGCAGGTCCGCGGTCGCGGCCGCCGTGGCGACGAGAGCGCCAACGAGGAGTTCCGCCCGGTGCGGGACCTTGAACTTCGGGTGTACGGCGGCCAGGGCGTGGGGCAGGTGGTGGTCGCGAGCCATGGCCAAGGTGGTGCGGGAGACGCCGAGGATCAGGGCGAGCAGCGAGCCGAGTGCCGCGAGTGCCGCGCCGATGCGCACGACGGGCACGAGCCAGTCGGCTCCCGCCGCCCGTGCGGCGTCGGTCAGCGGCGCGCCCGCTGAGGCGAGGCCGCCGGAGCCGAGCACAAGCAGGACGCTGACGGCCACGGTCGTGTAGACGATGAGGGTGATGCCGAGCGCGATCGGGATGGCCGGGGGGGATGGTGCGGGCCGGGTCGCGGACCTCCTCGCCGAGGGTGGCGATGCGGGCGTAGCCGGCGAACGCGAAGAACAGCAGCCCCGCCGCCTGCAGCACGCCGCCGAAGGTGGCGTCCGACCCCACGTCGAGGCGGGTCGCATCTGCGACGCCGGAGGTGAGGGAGGCGACCGCGACGGCGGCGAGCACCGCCAGGACGACGGCCACGACGACGCGGGTCAGCAGGGCGGACTTCTGCACGCCGGTGCAGTTGACCGCGGTCAGCGCCACCACCGCGGCGACGGCGATCGCGTGGGCCTGGCCGGGCCAGATGTAGGAGCCGATCGTCAGGGCCATGGCCGCGCAGGACGCGGTCTTGCCGACGATGAACGCCCAGCCCGCCAGGTAGCCCCAGAACGCGCCGAGGCGCTCGCGCCCGTAGATGTATGTGCCGCCGGAGGCCGGGTAGAGGGCGGCGAGCCGCGCGGAGGAGGTCGCGTTGCAGTAGGCGACGACGGCGGCGAGGGCGAGACCGATCAGCAGGCCGGAGCCGGCCGCGCGGGCGGCCGGGGCCAGCGAGGCGAAGATCCCGGCGCCGATCATCGAGCCCAGGCCGATCATGACCGCGTCCGACACCCCCAGACGCCGCTGGAGTTCGTCGGGGACCCCGGCGGCGGGTGAGGGTGTGCTGGTCAACTTCGTCACTCCTTGATGGCCACGGCCGCACAGCTTCTGCCTCGCGGTCCGCGCAGACGGTAGGGGATCGACCTGAACACGCGATGTTCTCTCCCGTTGCGTGTGCCGGTTGTGCTCTCGGGGCCGTCCTACCGCAGCGCCTGCAGCGCGTACAGCGCGCCGATGGCGCTGGCCAGTGCGCCGAGGAGCAGGCGCAGCGCGGTCTCGGGCAGGCGGGGCTGGAGGCGGGCGCCGAGGTATCCGCCGGCCAGTCCGCCCAGGCCGCAGGTCAGGCCCAGCCACCAGTCGGGGGCGACGTCGCCGGAGGCGGCCAGGGAGAGCAGCGCGTAGGTGGCCGCGCCGACGAGCGAGGTGGCGAACGTGGCCGCGAGGGCGGCGGGCGCGATGCGCGTCAGGGGCAGGCCGCGGGCAGCGAGGACGGGGCCGAGCAGGGAGCCGCCGCCGATGCCGTAGATCCCGCCGACGATCCCGACCGCAAGGGCGAGCGCGGTGAGCGTGGCAGGTGATGGCTCCGCCGCCGCGGCCGGCCGGTGGCGGGCCGGGGCCAGGGTGCGGGTGCACAGCCACAGGCCGAGCGGCAGCAGGAGTGCGGCGATGAGCAGGCGGAAGACGCCGGGGCCGGGGAGGGCGAAGACGCGGATCGTGGCGCCGAGGACGACGCCGGGCAGGGTGCCGGCGACCAGGCGTCGGGCCAGGCCGCCGCGCAGAGCTCCGTCGCGGCGGCGGCCACAGGGCTCCTGGCCCGGCCACCACGTTGAACAGCAGATTCGTCGGGGTGATCGCCGGGCTCGGTACTCCGAAGACGCTCAGGTGGACCGGGAGAAGGAACACCGCAGCCGACACTCCGACCGGCGCGGTGACCACCGAGATCAGCAGCCCGGCTGCCAGGCCCGCGCAGACCGTCCACTCCACCAGTTCCCCGCCTTCCAGCCAGTGCCTGGCCAGTATCAGGGGACCGGGCGGCCGAAGGGCGGGCCCGCAACGCGGTGTTCACGAGCAGCAGGCGCAGCCCGGCGCGCAGCCGCACGCGTCCGTCTCGCTCGCCGCAATCCCGACGGAGGCCGGGGCGTGGGTGGTGGGGGGCGCAGCAGCCCTTGCCCTGCCAGGCGTCGCGGCCCTCCTTGACGGCGATGGCGGCGATGACGAGGGCGGCGATGGGGTCGGCCCCAGGACCAGCCGAGGGTGGCGTTGAGGACCAGGCCCACCATGAGGACGGCAGAGAGGTAGGTGCACAGGAGGGTCTGTTTGGAATCCGCCACGGCGGAGGCGGAGCCGAGTTCGCGGCCGGCACGGCGTTGGGCGGCGGACAGGAACGGGATGATCGCGAGCGAGAGGGCGGCGATGATGATGCCGGGGATGGACTTCGGTGGCCTTTCGCACTGGGGCGGGGTGGGCCGAATCGGTGTACCCGGGGGGCGGCGAGGGGGAAGCTGTGAGCGTGTCCCCCCTGCATGCGAGGAGTTGGTCCATGTCCGGCAGCGGGAGCAGTCCGGAGATGGTCGTGAAGAAGGACGTCGTCTCGGGCGGCTGGGTCCTTGCGGCCCGGGGTGAGCTGGATGCGCAGTCGATCGGCCCGTTGCGGGAGGCGGCCGTGGGTGCGGCTGCCGGGTTTCCTGTGCTGGTCCTGGATTTCGGCGCGGTGACGTTCGCGGATTCTGCTGCGCTGAACCTGCTGCTGATTCTCCATCGGTCCACGAGGCTGTACGTCGCCGCGCCGTGTGCCCGGCTGCTGTGTGTGCTGGAGATGGCGGGTGCGGACCGGGTGTTGAGGATCTATCCGTCGGTGGCTGCGGCCTGCGCAGCCGCAGCCGGGTGAAGCGCACGCCGCCCCTGTCCGCCCTCGGTGCACCGCAACGCCTGCCCTGTACACCCCGGCAGCGATGCGGGTAGGGGTCGTTCACGTGGCGTTTCGTCGTCGTGCGGGCGGTTGCGTGGCGCGCGCCCAAAAGGGGCGGGACTGCGGGTCTGGTGTGTTCCGCCCCGGGCTTAGACGAGGGCCTGGTGCAGAGTGGTGCGGCAGTCGATGACGGTGTCGGCGCCGACGAGGTCCAGGGTGCGCTTGACGGCGGTGGCGGGTGCGGCCAGGCGAAGCCAGCCGCCGGCCTCGGTTTGGGTGTGGTGGGCGGCAAGGAGGATGTTGATGCCGCTGGAGTCCATGAAGGAGACCCGGGAGAGTTCGAGGATGACGCGGGGGCGGAAGGCGTCGCTGTCGTTGAGGGCCTGGTGCAGTGCCGGGCCGCTGTGGTGGTCGATCTCGCCGGCCAGGGACAGCACGCGGATGCCGTCGGTGACGGTGTCCCGGACCGTCAGGCCGCCCGGGGGGTACGGGGGTTGGGTGCCGGCCTGCTCTGGGTGCGTCATGGCGGCGATGGTGGCACACCGCATCGGCGCCCTGCATCCCTGCGCCCGGGGGGGGCATGGCCGGGCGCGGAAACCCGCCTGCGGGACCGGGTGTGCTCCGCGGGTCGGGGGGTAGGCGGGAAGCTTTGAGGCAGGGGTTCGGGCGGGATTCGGGGCGGCGCGATGGTTTCAGGCGAGGTCGGGCAGAGCGGACCGGAGGGGAATTTCCTCGAGACGATGGTGGCGCTGGAGGGCGACGCCTCGTGCATCGCGCACGCCCGCCGGGTAGCCGCCGAGTTCCTCACCACCGCGAAAGAACGCCACCAGGTGCACGTGTCACAGCGCACCCTCGACCTGGCGCAGTTGGTGGTCAGTGAACTGGTCACCAACGCGCTGAAGTACGCGCCGGGCCCGGTGCTGGTGCGCCTGCGCATCACCGGGGGCCTGGTGGCGGTCGCGGTGTGGGATTCCGAGCCGGTTGTGCCGGTGGCCCGGGACACGGACGCGGGCCGCATCGGCCAGCACGGCCTGGAGATCGTGCAGGCCGTCGCCCGCGACCTGTCGGTGGCGCGGGAAGCCGTCGGCAAGCGCATCACCGCCCGCCTCGCCCTGACCGGGACCTCCGAAGCGCGCTCTGCGTAAAGCGGACCGGCCCTGCGGTCGCGGGCGTTCCGCCGGCATTTACCTGGCCGGGCCGCGTTGTCCGCTCCGCGTCGCTGACGCGGGCCGCTCTGCTTGGCACGGTGCCGTGCTCGGGGAGAGGGGGGCTGCCCCCGGCGTTGTGGGGGCGTCGTACGCACAACGCTGTAGGCCGGGCTGGCTCTGTTCATGAGATTGGGTGGCGGGAGGGGGGAGCGGTGGTGAATATGCCCCGGCTCGGGGGACAGGGTGCGTCGGTGGTGGGAGTCTGGGTGTTGGCCGGCCGCCGCCGCGCGGGTGCGACGGCGGCCGGGGGCGCGGGGGATCGAGGTTCTCTCGACCGGTTCTCGCGCGGTGCCCCTCGGGCGGTGGGTGGCTGCGGTTGACCTGGTCCGGGGCCGTTGCGCCCGAAGGGCGATGGCGGGGGCCGCGTTGTCGGTGATGTGGCCCCCGCCGGCCTGTGGCGGCTCGGGGCCGGGGCGCTCGGAATGGTGAGCGCGAGCTCTGTTTGCCTGCCGGCTGGCTGCTGTCAGCATCTGGGCCGGGCCGGTGGAGGGTGGGAGGCTGCGTTTATGCCGCTGGTGGGTCTGTCGTCCTTCGTGCGGGACCGGTTGGGGCAGGTCGCGGAGGAGGCCGTCGTCTTCCATGTGCTGGTATGTGATCCGGCGGTGGTGGGTGTGGGCGGGTGTGAGTGTGGTTGCCGGGGCCGGCTGGAGGCGGTTGGGGGGCAGTTGCGGCGTGTGGACGCGTATGAGGCGCGGCTGTGTGGTTGTGCTCATGGGGGTGTGGGGTGGCCGTGGTCGGCGGTGGATGCCGGTGTTGATCTGATGTGTATGGCGTTGCCGTATGAGCTGCATCCGCTGTGGCGGGAGGAGTGGCGCCCCTAGGATTATCGGGCTGGTGGGTCAGGGCGGGCGCAGGGGCAGCCGGTCTTGCAGGCCCGCGTGTTCGATGGCCGTGTCGGCGGCGGGCCCGGTCCGGGCGATATCGACTTCGATGCCGGCTGCGTCCAGGGCCTGGCAGATGCCCAGCAGGGCGAACAGGCCGCCGTTGTCGCAGTGGGTGAGGGCGGACAGGTCCAGGATCAGCCGGCGTCGTTCGCGGGGACGGGCGGCTGCCTGCACGATGGCCTCGCGCAGGAGTGCGGTGGTCTCGGAACCGAGTTCCCCGGTGTCAACGGTCATTGAGATGCCCAGGTGGGTGGCCGTTGGAGGCCCAGGCTGGTGGCCATCAGGAAGCCAGGCGTGTGGCCAATGGTGTTCCCGGGTGGTGGTCAGTTCAAGGGGACCACTCCCTTCCCGGCGAGGGCCTCGGCGAGGCGATGCGAGTCACCGGTGGTGGTCACGAGGTGAGCGTGATGCATGAGGCGATCGGTGCTCGCGCCCGCGAGAGTCTTCGGCATGATCGTGTCGAAGCCCGATGGGTGAATGTTGCTGGTCACAGCGATGGAGCGGCGCTCGTAGGCTGCGTCGATGATCCGGTAGAACGCCTCGGCGGCGTCTTCCCCGACGGGCAGCAGGCCGATGTCGTCGATGACGATGAGGTCCGCGCGGCAGATCCGGGCGACGGTCCGTGCGGTGGACCCGTCGACCTTCGATTTGCCGATCGCGGCGCTCAGCGTCTCCAGGGTGAACCAGGACACCCGCAGGTCCTTCTCGATCGCGGCCTGGGCCAGGCCCTCGGTGAAGTGGCTCTTGCCCGTCCCCGACGGGCCGGCGATCACCAGATTCTCGGCGCGGCCGATCCACTCCAGGGTGATCAGGGAGTTTTGGGTGGGTTCGGGGATGGTGGAGTCCTCGGCCCGCCAGGAGCCCAGGGTCTTGCCGGTGGGGAAGTTCGCCGAGTGGCGACGAAGACGCCGGGTGGCGGCGTCGCGGCCGGTGACCTCCTCGGATATCAGTAGCCGCAACACCTCGGCGGGGTCCCAGCGTTGAGCTCGGGCGGTGGCCAGGACGTCCGGGGCCGCTTTGCGCATATAGGGCAGGCGCATGCGGCGCATGAGCTTGTCGAGCTCCTCGGGCAGGGCCGGGGCCTGGGGAAACGTCATGGTCGTTAATTCCTTCGTCGGTCAGGATTGGCGCCGATAGGCTCGCCGGGTGATCGATATGCAGGTGCGCGGTGACAGCGGCGACGTCATAGCCCGGGCCGAGGGCGGGTTGCGGTGGACTTCCGCTTTCGGTGATCTGAATCCGGGGCTGTTCCCGATGCTCTGGGGCCTGATTCCCTATGGGGATGCGGTCTTCAACCATCGGCAGGTGTCGCTGCTGCTGGCGGAACTCGACCGGCTCCCGGCCTCTTGCGGCGGTGACTGGGTCGGGCAGGCTCGCGAGTTGTGCCAGGTAGTCGAGCAGGGATCACACCGTTATCTGTGGTTTGTCGGCGACTGACCGCAGAGTCGTGCGTCAAACTTCCTTGAAGTCGCTGCCTACTGGCCCAGGGCTTGCCAACCGATGGTTCCGTTCTGGACGGAGTGGGCCTCGTCCGCGCGGACGACCTCGCCGACGGGCTTGCTGTCCGCAATGTGTCCCAGGATCGAGAGCAGGTCGTCGTCGGCGAAGCGCCCGGCCGTGGCCGCCAGACCGAGGGCCTGGTCGACTTTGTCGTTGCCCAGGACGGTGGCCAGCTCGACCGCGCGGGCCATCTTGGCGCGGATGCGGACCGCGCCGGCGGGGCCGGCTTCCTTGAGCCAGCGCCCGGCCCCGGGGCCGATGCCCGTGAACGCGATCTCCGCTTCCGAGCGGGGCTGCAGCCTCGGCTGGTGGATGCTGCGGCCGTCGGGGTGGTCGGGGTAGTGGGCGTCGATGATCTGTGGAACGCCCGGGGTGGAGAGATGGTGGCGCCAAATCTCCGACAGGTCACCGGAGGTGGTGCGGGCGGTGATCGAGAGTTCCTCGCCGACCACCCGGCACCACACCTTGGCGCCCGTATAGCCCGGCGGGGTCGAGTAGCGCACCGCGTTGAAGCTGATCGTGCGGTCCGAGCCGACCAGCCTCTCCTCGCCCAGTGCGAGCGCGAGCGGCTCGATGGGCAGGACATGCAGCGTGGTGCGTTCGATGTCGAGCCGGTCGGCGGGTATCTGCCCGGTCGCCCGGTGACGGCGGGAGTTCACCGCATCGCACCAGGTCAGGCAGGCATCGGCGAGTTCGGTGAAGGTGTCGTAGGCGGCCAGCAGGTTCGCATCTGTGGGCACAAGATCGGCCTTCGCGATGCGGACGGTGGCCTCCGCGCCGCCCTTCGATTCGGGATCGTAGGGCACGCAGGTGACGACCTGGCAGCCGTAATGCCGGCCCGCGGCGACCATCTGCGGGTGCCGGACCGGGATCCCGGCGATGTGCTCGACGGTGACCGTCTTCGCGTTGTCGGTCAGTACATACGTCGGTGCCCCGCCGATCCGCCTGAGCGTGGTGTCCAGGCAGGCCACCAAAGTGCCCAGCGTGCAGTCCCAGACCGGGATCACCACCCGGAACCGCGACCAGGACAGCCACGCGCAGAACAGCCAGGTCCGACGCCCCGCGATGCGCGGGCCCTCGCCCCAGTCGAACTGCAGCCACCGGCCCGGCTCGGGAATCCACGGGCGGTACGTTCGTCTCTTGCCCGCCTTCCACGCGGTCTTTGCCGTGTTCACCGCCCGTCTCGTCGAGCGTTCGCTGCCCCGGTAGCCCATCTTCACGAGCTTGTCGTGGACCACATCGGCGCGGATCGTCGCCTTCGACTGCTCGACCCACTCCTCGACCTTCTCCAGGAACGCGTCGATCATCTTCGGCCGCGGCTCTCGCTCATAGGGATTGCGCCCGCCGTCGCGGGCCTCGACATACCTCTTGACCGTCTTCGGGTCGTGCCCCGTCAAGGTCGCCGCGGACCAGACCGTCCCGGTCAGGTCGTACGCCTCAAGGATTTCCATAATCTCCGTGTCAGACTTCGTCACAGGACCTCTCCGGCCGGTAGCTGATGCGTGGAAACACCAGCAAACGGGCGGAGGGGTCTCCTCCGGTTAAGGAAGTGATCAGGAACACCACTAATCAGACGGCCATCCACCTGGAATTCCGGTGGCCGTCAGCCTGGACTCGCCTGGCCGCACATCTGGACTTTGCCACGGCCGCCGTCACTCGCAGACGGTTATCTGCCCGGACGTCTGCGCCCCTGACAGCATGCAGACCACCAGGCAGCCCACCAGGCCCACCAGGAACCCCGCACCCCACCACCGGAGAGAGCCGGGTCCCTCTCCCCACGGGCCACCACACTGACGCCGGAACGCGTGGAGCAGCTGTCCGCCGCCGCCATGCGGTGGGCGTAGCGATCGCTAGCCCCGAGACAGAAGCGTGGGGCGGGGGTAACACCTCAGGGCGGTACGTCGAATCCGACACCGTCACACGGCCGTGCCCTCGCGCCGGGACAACGCGGCCAGGCCCGCTTCACCGGGACGTGAGCCCGCGGCAGCACCGGCCGCTAAACAAAGCGGTGTCCGGGGCCACGACTTGGGCAGTCCTTTCAGAAAACTATGCAGGGGGGCACCACCGTGGCAGATCACGGATTTCCGCCGGACCACTCAGATCTAGACGGCCCTGAAGAACGGAAGTTGCAGTACATCACTGCGCTGGCAGAGATGGCTGGAGAAGACGCAAAGCACGTGAACATGTACGTAACTGTGTCACTTACGGCCATTCTGGTGACATTGACACAACTTCCGTTCTCACGACTCTTAGGCCTTCCCTTGGCCCTTCGAGTCGTCCTGGTCCTGGGCGTCGGCATAGCTCTCGGCGGGACGGCGCTTTTCTTCAGGTACGTGCAGGCCATACACCGGGCCCGGATGGCACTGGTCCGATGCCTGGCCTCTGCCGATGCCAGGCACGCCCGCGAGTTGTGGGCGGGCAGCATGGGCGTGTGGAAACACCACAGCCGCGAGTACATCTGGGGGCTGCGATTGAGTGTCGCGGGGCACGCCTTCGTGGCCTTCGTCATCGCCTATCTGCTCCTGGATGGCTGAGCCACGGCCCACAGACCGGCCCGGTCACACGAGACAGCACCGGCCGTGACAAGGGCCGGCGCCCACACCCGGATCTTCCGAGAGCAGCACCTCATACGGGTCCGGGCCGCGGTTGGGGGCCGGCTGGTTCGCCGAGGGTCCACGATGCCGCCGGCTGCCCTGCTGCGCATCGCCGAACACCACAGCCCCATCGCCCGGCGCGGGCGCGCTGCCTCCAGCGCCATGCTGCTCGCCCATGCCCGGC
>NZ_JBNNJZ010000176.1:0-14585 GCF_050270335.1 Streptomyces sp. NPDC059900 | reverse complement strand
CCGCCGGGGCCCCCGCCACGCCCGGGCGGCCGCGTCCCAGCTCTCGCCGCTGTTCGGGTAGGCGACCACCGGCTTGCCCGTGATCCGCGCCGCGAGACGCACCGCCGCCTCCGCGTCCCCGGGGTCGCAGCAGTTGACGCCGACCGCCAGGACCTCCTCGGCGTCCGCGGCCAGGGCGAAGGCCTGGGCCAGGGGCTGGCCCGCCCGGGTGTAGCCGCCGGACACGGTGTACGAGAGCCAGGCGGGGATGCCCAGGCCGCGCACCGCCCGCAGCAGCGCCCGCGCCTCGTCCGTGTCGGGGACCGTCTCCAGGGCGAACACGTCCGGCTCCGCGTCGGCCAGCACCTCCAGGCGCGGGCGGTGGAAGCGTTCGAGCTCGGCGACCGTCAGGCCGTACCGGCCCCGGTACTCGGAGCCGTCCGCGAGCATTGCCCCGTACGGTCCCGCGGACGCGGCCACCCACACCTCGCGGCCCGCGTCCGCGCCCGCCTCGCGCGCCAGCTCCACGCTCAGACGCAGCAGTTCGGCGGTGCTCACCGCGTCGATGCCGTGCCGGGCGAAGCCTTCGAACGTGGCCTGGTAGCTCGCCGTGGTGGCGATGTCGGCGCCCGCCGCGTAGTACGCGCGGTGCGCCGCCGCGATCGCCTCCGGTGCGTCGGCAAGGAGCCTCGCCGACCACAGCGCGTCGCTGAGGTCGTGCCCGGCGGCCTCCAGCTGGTTGGAGAGGCCGCCGTCGAGCACGAGCGGGCGACGGGCCAGGGCATCCGCGAGTTTCACACTGCCTGCTTTCACACTGCCGACGCTAGCCGAGGCGCGGACAGGGGGAAGTGGCACGCGACCTGGTGTCCCGCGCTGTTCGGGGTCGACACCAGCGGCTCCGTGGTGGCGCACACCTCCTGTGCCAGGGGGCAGCGGGTGCGGAAACGGCAGCCCGACGGGGGCTTGGCGGCCGACGGTGTCTCGCCCTCCAGGGGAGTGCGGTCCTGGCCGTCCGCCGCCTGCGGGTCCGGCAGGTTGACCGTGTCGAGCAGCCCTCGTGTGTAGGGGTGCAGCGGATGCGCGTACACCTGCTCGGCGGGCCCCGACTCGACCAGCTTGCCCAGGTACATCACGCCGACCGTGTCCGCGAGGTGGCGCACCACCGCCAGGTCGTGCGAGATGAACAGATAGGTCAGACCGCGCTCCCGCTGAAGCTCCCGCATCAGGTTCAGGATCTGCGCCTGGACGGAGACGTCGAGCGCGGAGACCGGCTCGTCCGCGACCACCAGATCGGGGGAGAGCGTCAACGCCCGTGCCAGACCAAGGCGTTGGCGCTGGCCGCCGGAGAACTCGTGCGGGTAGCGGTGCACGGCGCCGCGCGGCAGGCCGACCGCGTCCAGGAGCTCGGCGATCAGCTTCTCCTGCTCGGCGCGGCTGCCGACACCCTGGATCACCAGGGGCTCCCGCAGAATCTCGCCCACGCGCATCCGCGGGTCCATGGCGGCCGTGGAGTCCTGGAACATCAGCTGCACGCGCCGCCGGTGCGCCCGCCGCTCGGCCCTCGGCATCCGCGCCGGGTCGTACCCCTCGAAGCGCACCTGCCCGGCGGTCGGCTCCTCGAGGCCCGCGACGATCCGGCCGAGCGTGGTCTTGCCGCATCCGGACTCGCCGACCATGCCGAACGTCTCGCCCTTGCGGATCTCCAGACTGACCCCGCCCACCGCGCTCACCGTGCCCCGGCGGCGCGAGAAGGCCCCGCCCTTGAGGGGGAAGTCCTTGACCAGGGAGTCGAGTGAGACGAGTACGTCGCCGGGTACGCGCGACGCGGGCACGGCCGGCGGGGTCACGACCTCCGCCTGCGTGGCGTCGTCCGGCACCGGGTGGAAGCAGGCGAACCGGTGCGCGGCGCCGTGCACTTCGTCGTCCGCGAGCTGCGGCTCCTGCGCACGGCACTCGTCCGTGGCGAAGGTGCAGCGCGGCGCGAAGCGGCAGCCGGTGGGGCGCACCGCCAGGTTGGGCGGCAGGCCGGGGATGGTGTGCAGCGCGGAGCCGCTGTCCGCGGCCCGCTCGGGGAGCGAGGCGAACAGCGCCTCGGTGTAGCGGTGCCGGGGTCTGGTGAACAGGTCGCGCACGCCGGACTGTTCGGCGACCCTGCCCGCGTACATCACCGCCACTCGGTCGACCCGGTTGGCGATGACACCGAGGTCGTGCGTGACCAGGATCATCGCCATGCCGAGCCGCTCGCGCAGGCCGTCGATCAGCTCCAGGATCTGGTGTTGTGTCGTCACGTCCAGAGCGGTGGTCGGCTCGTCGGCGATGAGCAGCTTCGGCTCGCAGACCAGGGCCATGGCGATCGCCACGCGCTGGCGCATGCCGCCCGAGAGCTGGTGCGGGTAGGCCTTCATGCGCTCGGCGGGCTGCGGCATGCCGACCAGGCGCAGCATCTCCTCGGCCCGCGCCCACGCCTCCTTGCGGCTCAGCTCCGGGCGGTGCAGGACGAGCGGTTCGGCCACCTGGGCGCCGATTGTCATCGTCGGGTTCAGCGAGGTCAGCGGGTCCTGGAAGACCATGCCGATGGTGTTGCCCCGTACGTCCTGGAGGACGGGTGCGGGGGCGGCGGCCAGGTCGTGGCCGTCGAACAGGATGCGTCCGCCGGTGACGGCGCCGCCGGGCGGAAGCAGTCCAAGGACGCTGAGCGCGGTCATCGTCTTGCCGCAGCCCGACTCGCCCACGATGCCCAGGGCTTCACCCGGAGCGAGTTCGAGGGAGATGCCGTCGAGGGCGTGGACGGTGCGCTCGCGCGAGGTGATGTCGACGCGCAGGTCTTCGAGTGTGAGCAGGGGCTCGGTCATCTCGTGGGTTCTCCCTTACTTCCGCAGCCGGACTTCGAACGCGTCGCGCAGGCCGTCACCGATGAAGTTGAACGCGGCGACGACGAGGACGATCGCGATGCCCGGCGGGAAGATCAGCCACCAGTAGCCGTTCTGTGTGTAGGTGATGCCGGCCGAGAGCATCGACCCCCAGTCGGCCGACGGCGGCGGAATGCTCAGGCCCAGGAAGGCCAGATAGCTGACGTAGAGGATGGCGTCGGCGATCTGGAAGGTGCAGTTGACGATGACCGTGCCGATCGCGTTCGGCACGATGTGCTTGAACACGGCCCGCGCACCGCCACCGCCCATCATCCGCATCGCCTGTACGTACTCGCGGTCGCGCAGCGAGAGCGCCTCGCCGCGCACCAGGCGGGCGGGGGAGAGCCAGGCCACCGAGGCGATGATGACGATGAGGACGCCCTTGCTCGGCGTGATGATCGCGGCGACCACGACGAGCAGGAACATCGCCGGGATGGCGAGCGCGGCGTCCGTGATCCGCATCATCGCCGCGTCCACCCAGCCGCCGAAGTACCCCGCGACCGCGCCGTACACCGTCCCGAAGAGCGTGGCGAGCAGGCCCGCCGCCAGGCCGATCTCCAGCGACGTCTGCCCGGCGACCATCAGGCGCCCGACCATGTCGTAGCCGAGGTCGGTGGTGCCCAGGAGGTGGCCGGAGCTGCCCGGCGCGAGGTTGGCCTGCGACAGGTCGGTGTGCACCTGTTCCGTGGAGTAGAGGAGCGGCCCGAGGTAGCTGAAGGCAAGCAGCAGGACCAGGACCACCACGCCCGTCAGGGCGAGCTTGTTGCCGGTGAAGACCCGGAGCGTACGGCGGGCGAGCGAGGGTGTGGCCTGCGCCGCCGCCTCGTTGCCCGGCGCGGCCCCGGGGGTGACGTCTGCGGTCGCGGTACTCATGCCACGCTCCGGATCCGGGGGTCGAGGACGGCGTAGAGGATGTCGGTGAGCAGCGAGCCGACGACGGTGGCGACACCGACGACGAGGGTCACGCCGAGCAGCACCGGGAAGTCGGAGCCCTGTGCCGCGTTCCAGAACAGCAGGCCCATGCCGGGGTAGTTGAACATCGACTCGACGACGAGCGCGCCGCTGAAGAGCGTCGGCAGATAGAGGCCGAGCAGCGTCGCGAGGGGGATCAGCGCGTTGCGCAGGACGTGCCGGACCATGATCCGGCGGCTCGACTGGCCCTTGGCCATCGCCGTACGGACGTATTCCTCGGTGAGGTTGTCCAGGACCGCCGAGCGCATGTAGCGGCTGAACATCGCCACGATGCCGAAGGCCATGGTGACGACCGGCAGGACCAAGCCCGTGACGTCACCCAGGAGTTCACCCACGCTCTCGCCCTGGGGTGCCTCCGCCGGGAGGATCGGCATCACCTGCGCGAACAGGATGATCATGATGAGGCCGAGGAAGAACACCGGGGTGGCATAGAGCAGGAAGGCGAGGCCCGTCAGCGCGTAGTCCGACGCCTTGCCGCGCCGCACCGCCTGGAGCAGGCCCAGCGGGACCGCGATGACCACGGCGAGCGCGGTGGAGAGCACCGTCAGGAGCAGGGTCTTGGGCAGCCGCTGCTTGAGCAGGTCGAACACCGGCGAGTTGAGCTTGAAGGACTCGCCGAGGTCGCCGGTGAAGAGCCGCTTCAGGTACATCACGTACTGCTCGGGCAGCGAACGGTCGTATCCCTGCTGGTGGTTGAAGTGCTCGATCTGCTGCGGTGTTCCCTTGGGGCCCAGGATGGCGCGCGCGGGGCCGCCGGGCAGCAGGTGGAGCAGGGTGAAGACGATGATCGAGACCAGGAACAGTACGACCAGCGCCTGAAGGAAGCGCTTGACCAGAAAGCCGGTCACTTGTCGGCTCCCTTCTTCTTGACGTAGTACCAGTCCTGCGGCGCGAAGGTGACCGTCGGGTTCTGGCCGACGCCCCGCAGGTCGTTGCGGATCACCGAGACCTGGTAGGCGGGGTTGGGCATCCACATCACGGGCAGCTGCTCGGCGAGGTATTCGCCGTAGGCGTGCACGGCCTTCATGTCGGGGGAGTACTGCACCGCGCGGATGATCCGGTCGGCCTTCTTGTCGCTGTAGTTGCCGAAGTTGGCGGAGGCTCCGGTGGAGAAGAGCTGCTCACCGCTGGGGTTGAGCGGGTAGTACCAGCTGCCGGCCGTCCCGAAGAAGGACATGTCCCAGTCGCAGCCGGGGTCCTTGGCCTTGCAGGGGACGGAGTTGCCGAGCACGGAGTTCAGCGGCTGCTGGCGCACGGTGAGGTCGATGCCGGCCCGGGAGAGCGAGGACTTGAGCTCCTGCATCATGTTCGTCGTCTCGGTGGAGCCGGACTGGGAGAGCAGGGTGAGTTCGAGCGGGGCGTTCTTCGCGATGCCCTTGCCGCACTCGTCGGCGCCGGTTCCGGGGCGCACGCAGCGTGCGGTGCCGTCCTGGGTCTTCCAGCCGTGCGCGGTGAGGAGCCGCTGAGCCTTGCGCACGTCGAAGGGGTACTGGTTCTTCTCCATCGCGTCGGAGAGGTACTGGCTCTTGGGCGTCACCGGCACCGGGCCGAGGGTGGGGTTCGCGCTGCCCTGCCAGATGACGTCGCTCATCGCCTTCTGGTCGACGAGGTGCTGCATCGCCTGCCGGATGTAGAGCTGGTCCATCATCGGGCCCGCGTGCGTGGAGTTGAAGTTGTAGACGATGTACGTCGCCGCCCAGCCCTCCCACGGATCGACGCGGTAGCCCTTGTCCTGGAACTTCTCCTTCTGCGCCATCACCGACGGCGGGATGTAGCCGTAGTCGACGCCTCCCGAACGAAGGACGTTGTACTCGGAGTCGGCCGTGGTGAAGGGCTTGAAGACGACCTTGTCGAGGTGCGGGCGCTGCGACTTCGGCCCGGTGTACTTCTCGTTCGGCACGATGGTCACCTGGCCGCTGTCGCGCCAGCCCGCCAGCTTCCAGGGCCCGTTGACCGTCTTCCACAGAGGGTCGGAACCGTACGAGCCGAGGCTCTTGGCGTGCCGGGTGAGGCGGGCGAAGACGGTCTTGGCGCCGTCCTTCGTGCGGTCCCAGTCGCCGACCTCGCCGCCGTCCGTCTTCGCGTCCCAGGCGTGCTGGGGCAGGGCCCGCATCAGGGTGAGCTGGTTGGCGGTGAACCAGTCGGGGTTGTAGGCGCGGCTCAGGTGCAGGCGCACGGTGTGGTCGTCGACGGTCTCGAAGCGCTTGACGTTGTCGGGCATCGTGCCGACCGAGTAGTTGCCCCAGCTCGCCTTGTTGGCCTTGACGAGGTTGAACCAGAACTCGATGTCGCGTGCGGTGACCGGCTTCCCGTCGGACCACGTCACGCCCTCGCGCAGCGGCACCGTCACGGTCTTGTTGCCGTCGCCGAACTCCGGCTCGGAACCCAGCGTGCTCGGGCCGTGCGTGGTCAGCTCGCCCTTGTCCTGCACGGCGTCGTACACCGGCATGTAGAGCAGCGACTGGATGCCGTAGTTGTACGAGGCGCCGTAGCCGGGGGCGCCGATCGGGAAGATCCAGTTCGGGGTCGCGGCGGGCGGCAGGGCCATCGTGGCGGTACCGCCCTCGACCGGAGTGCCGCCGGTGGGGCCCATGTCGATGCGGCCGCCCTCCTGCGTGCAGCCGGTGACGGCCGTGAGGGCGAGCGCCGCGGCGGCAGCCGCCGCGGCTATGAGAGCGCGGCGCCGCGCGCGGGGACGTGATCGCCTTGAGCGCATGGCGAAGGGCCTCCAGGGATGCGAGAGCCGGACCGTGCCGGAGATCGACGGGCGGCGCCTGAACGCTAGAACCGGCGACAAAATCAAGTCAAGAGCTTCGTTCGGCAAGAAGTCCTAAAGTCGAAGGCTCTGGCCAACTTGGTTCGAAGAGACTTAGTGTTACGCCTGATGTCGAACGAACTGATCGAATCAACTGAGGGCGTCATGGCAACTGGGGGCGGCATGGCCGGAACACCGCACGGCGAACCGGGGTCGGCGCAGCACATCCTGCACCTGGTCTCCTCGGGCGCCGCCTCCTCCCGGGCCGATCTCGTACGGGAACTGGGGCTTGCCCCCTCCACCGTGTCGCTGCGCGTGCAGGAACTGGTCACCGCGGGCGTGCTCACCGAATCCGGCGAGGGAGCATCCCGCGGAGGCCGCCGCCCCCGGCTGCTGCGCGTCCGCGCGCAGGGCGGCGTCGGCCTCGCCGCCGACCTCGGCAGCCACCACGCGCGCATCGGCGTCGTCGACCTCGGGGGCACGGTCCTGGACGCCGTCGACCTGCCGCACGACATCACCGCGGGCCCCGAGTCCGCCGTCGACTGGCTCTGCGGACAGGTCGCCGAACTGGGCGCCCGGCAGCGCGAGGCGGGCCGCACCGTCCGCGCCCTCGGCGTCGCCTTCCCCGGCCCGGTGCAGCCCGCCGAGGGCCGCGTCCTGAGCCCCTCCCGCATGCCCGGCTGGCACCGCTACCCGCTGCGCGACATCCTGGCCGAACGCCTCGGCATCCCCGTCACCGTCGACAACGACGCCACGATGATGGCCGTCGGAGAGCACCGCACCGCACGCCCCGGCCTCGACCACATGGTCGTCGTCAAGGCGGGCCGCGGCATCGGCAGCGGCGTCATCGTCGCGGGGCGCCCGCACGACGGCGCCAACGGCTCGGCGGGCGACATCAGCCACGTACGCATAGAGGCGGCGGGCGACCGGCCGTGCAGCTGCGGCAACATCGGCTGCCTGGAGACCGTGGCCAGCGGCGCCGCCCTCATCCGCGAACTGGCACAGCAGGGCGTCGAGGTGGAGGACACCACCGAACTCCTGCGCCTCGTCGCGGACGGCGACCCGCAGGCCACCACCCTGGTCCGCACCGCCGGACGGCACATCGGCACCGTCCTGTCCGTCGTCGTGAACTTCTTCAACCCCCAGGCCGTCGCCCTCGGCGGGGTCCTTGCCACCGCCGAACCGCTCGTCGCCGCCGTGCGCGGTGTCCTCTACGAGCGCTGCCTGCCCCTGGCCACCGCGGACCTGGAGATCACCACCACCGTGACGGGCCGCGACGCGGGCCTCCTGGGCGCCGGACTCACCGCCCTGCGCCAGAACCTCCCGACCACACCGGCTCCCCAGGAAGAGAGCGCCCCCGCATGAGCACGCCCGCAACGAACCAGCGCCGCCTCCGCATCGGCATCGGCGGCATCGGCATCGAGTCCTCCACCTTCTGCCCGCACCGCTCCACCACCGACGACTTCCGCCAGACCCGCGGCCAGGACCTCCTGGACCGCTACACCTGGACCCGGCCGGAATCCGACCTCGCCGCCGGGGTCGAGTGGGTGCCGCTGCTGCACGCGACCTCGCTGCCCGGCGGCCCTGTCGAGGCGGAGTCGTATCTGATCCTCAAGGACGAACTGGTCACGCGCATACGCGAGGCGGGCCCCCTGGACGGCCTCGTCTACGACATCCACGGCGCGATGAGCGTCATCGGCCTGAGCGACGCCGAAGCCGACCTCACCGAAGCGGTCCGCGCCGCACTCGACGCGGCGGGCACCCCCGACGGCGGCCGTCCGATGATGTCGACCGCCATGGACCTGCACGGCAACGTCTCGCGCCGGTTCGCCGAGCCCGTCGACCTGCTCACCGCGCACCGCCTCGCCCCGCACGAGGACGCCTGGGAGACCCGCGAGCGCGCCGCGCGCAATCTCGTGCGCTGCCTGCGCGAGGGAGTCCGGCCGCACCGCGCCTGGGTGCAGGTGCCGGTGCTCCTTCCCGGCGAGAAGACCAGCACCCGCCTGGAGCCCGCCAGGTCCCTCTACGCCTCGCTCGCCGACATCGAGAAGCTGCCCGGCATCCTCGACGCCGCGATGTGGGTCGGCTACGCCTGGGCGGACGAACCGCGCTGCAAGGCAGCGATCGTCGTCACCGGCGACGACGCCGAACTGGCCGCCGCCGAGGCCGAGAAGCTGGCCCGCCGCTACTGGGACGCCCGCCGCGACTTCGTCTTCGTCGGGCCCACCGGCGGCGCCGAGGAGTGCATCGCGAAGGCGGTCGCCTCGGACAAGCGCCCCTTCCTGATCAGCGACTCCGGCGACAACCCCACGGCGGGCGGCGCCGGCGACCTGGCGTACATGCTGGGCAAGCTCCTGGAGAACGAGGCGATCCGCTCCGGGAAGGTCACCGCGGTCCACCCCGGCATCACCGACCCGGTCGCCGTCGCCCGCTGCTTCGAGGCCGGAGTGGGCGCCGAGGTCACCCTGAGCGTCGGCGGCAAGGTCGACGCGAACCACGGCGGCCCGTACGAACTCACCGGCACCGTCGTGGCGTTGCAGCGCGCCGCCGACCAGAAGGACCGGGCGGAGGGCGGCGCCTACGACCGGGGCGTCGACATGGCGGCGGTACGGACCGGCGGCGTGACCGTGATCCTCGTCGAGCGCCGCAAGCCCTTCCACACCCTCGCGGACTTCACCGGCCCCGCGGACGGCGGCCTCGGCATCGACCCGCGCACCTTCGACCTGGTCGTCGTGAAGATCGGCTACCTGGAGCCCGAGCTCTACGACATGGCCGCCGACTGGCTCCTCGCCCTCACCCCCGGCGGCGTCGACCAGGACCTCCTGCGGCTCGGTCACCACCGGGTGGAGCGTCCCCTGTACCCGTTCGACGAGGACGCGTACGACAGCGGGGACGGCCCCGCCCTCACGGCGGCGCAGCTGACGCCGCTCGCCTGATGAGACCTTATGGGAAGGGGGCTTCACCTGCCATAACGCTTCTGCGAGGGTGATCCTTCCGAGCCGCGAAACCCCGTACGGAGGAGCCCCATGAAGCGCGCCGCCACGCTGTCAGCCCTGGTCTGTCTGCTCGCCGTCACCGCCGCCGCGCCCGCGTCACCCGACACCGGGCGCGGCAAGGGCGGCCACCACGGCAGCCTCCTGGACTCCGTGCCGAAGGCGGGCGTCCTGAAGGTGTGCACCACCGGCGACTACCGCCCCTTCACGCACCTCGACCCCAAGGACAAGACCTACAGCGGCATCGACATCAAGATGGCCGGGGACCTGGCGGAAAGCCTGGACGCCAAACCGAAGTACGTGGCCACGACCTGGGTGAACCTGACCAAGGACGTCGCGGCGGGGCGCTGCGACATCGCGGTCGGCGGCGTCTCCGTCACCCTGCCGCGCGCCCGGCAGGTCTACTTCGGCGAGCCGACCCGCGAGGACGGCAAGACGCCGATCGTGCGCTGCGCCGACAAGGAGAAGTTCGGCGAGGGCACTCTTGAGGACATCGACAAGGCGGGCACCACCGTCATCGTGAACCCCGGCGGCACGAACGAAGAGTTCGCGCGCGCCCACATCAAGCAGGCCACCATCAAGCAGCACCCCGAGAACACCACGATCTTCCAGGAGATCATCGAGGGCCGCGCCGACGTGATGATGACGGACGCGAGCGAGACCCGCTACCAGGCCAAGATCCACCCCGAGCTCTGCTCCCTGCACCCCGACAAGCCCTTCACCTTCTCCGAGAAGGCGTACGCGCTGCCGCGCGGGGACGAGGAGTTCAAGGAGTACGTCGACCAGTTCACGCACCTGGCGACGCACGACGGTACGTACGCCGGCTACGAGGCCGAGTGGATGGGCGCCCCCTCGGGGTCCTAGTCCGCCGCGCCCCGCCGGTCAGGGGTTATCCCTGAGCCCGCCCCCGATGCCCGGCCGGCGGGGCAGTTCTACCTTCCAGGGCATGGCTTCCTTCCGTGATCGGTGCATCCACAGCCGGCAGGGTGGTCGGCTCGCCTCGACCACCACCGCCGACATCGACTCGCTCGTGGCCGGGCTCAAGGACCGGCCGCGTGTCGTGCTGCACTTCCACGGGGGGCTCATCGACGACACCCTGGGCTTCGCCACCGCACAACGGCTCGCGCCCGTGTACGAGGCCACGGGCGTCGATCCCGTCTTCTTCGTGTGGAGCAGCGGACTGCTCGAAACCCTGCACGGCAACTTGCCGCGCATCCTGAACGAGAGCGTCTTCCGCACACTCCTCAACCGGGTCACCCGATACGCCACCGGCACCCTGTTCGGGCAGCCGGGGCAGCGCGCGTTCGGCATGGCAGCCACCCCCAGCACGCGGGCGGTGGCGGCCGAACTCGCCCAGGTGCGGTCGGGCCAGGAGCCCTACGCGCGCATGAGCGTGCCGCCGGACGTGCCGCCGCTGAGCGAGCCGGAGGAGCGGGCGATCGCCGCGGAGCTCTCCGCGGACACCGAACTGGCCGAACGTACCCGGGAGATCGTCAACTCGGTCCTCGACAAGGACCGGCCGCAGACCAATGAGCCGGCCGCCGCGGCGCGAGACGCCATCGGGGGGCGTGCCGCGGCGGCCACACTGATGTCACCGGACGTCGTGGCCGCCCTCGCGGAACGGGCGGGCACGGGGAAACGCGCCCTGGTGAGCACCGCGCTGGTGGTGCGCAAGACCGTGCGGGTCGTGGCCGCGGTCATCGGCCGCTTCCGGCAGCGCACCGACCACGGGCTCTATCCGACGGTCGTCGAGGAGATACTCCGCGAGTTCTACCTCGCCAACGCGGGCGCCGCGATCTGGGACGCGATGAAACGGCAGACCGCCGACACCTTCACCGCGCCGGACGACGAGATCCGCGCGGGACGCTACTTCCTGGACCGGTTCGCCGAGTTGCTCGCCGCCGGAACCCGCCCGCAGGTGACCGTGGTCGGCCACAGCGCGGGCGCCGTGTTCATCGGCAACCTCCTCGACGACCTCGTGCGCAGGCGCGCCGCCGTCGACGACCCGCTGCCCGCCGACTTCCGGCTGCGCGACGTGGTGCTCCTCGCGCCCGCCTGTACGGTGGCGCAGCTCGCGCCCGTCGTCCGGCGCCAGAGCGAACTCTTCGACCGCTTCCGGATGTTCACCATGACCGACCCGGCGGAGCGCGCCGACCACCTCGTGCCGTTCCTGTACCCCAGGTCGCTGCTCTACTTCATCTCCGGGGTCCTGGAGCGCGGGCCCGGGGGGCAGCCCGCCGTCACACCGATCGCGGGGATGCAGCACTGGTACCTCGACGCCGCCGCCGTGGGACCCGAATCGAGGGACCTGCGCGGATTCCTGCGCGCCGACCCCGAACGCACCGTGTGGTCGCCCGGCGACGGCGGCCCCGGACTGAGCGCGGGGGCGCGCAGCCACGTCGCGTTCGACAACGACCCGCAGGTCCTCGCGAGCGTGGCCGCCATGCTCGCGGACTGACGGGGCGAGGAGCGACCGAGGGGGAGAGCCCGATGAACGACCTGCACTACGCCGTGGTCGTCGGCATCAACCGCTACCCGGCCATCGGCGACCTGCAGGGGGCCAGGGGCGATGCGGCGCGGTTCCGTGACTGGCTCGTCGACCCGGCAGGCGGCGATGTACCCGAAGCCAACGTGAAGCTGGTGACCGCCTCCGCGGAGGAAGAGCTCATCGCCGACTTCATGTGCGCCCTGCCGACCAGGGAGAACGTCAACCAAGCGCTCTACCGCGCGAATCTCGCCGTCCGGCGCGCGGTGGAAAGCCACCCCGAGGAGGAGCGGCACGCCGCACGCCAGCGGACCCGGCTCTATCTCTTCCTCGCGGGACACGGCTTCAGGCTGAGCGACACCAACACCGCGCTCCTGATGGCCAACGCCGCGATCGACCTGCTTGGCAACCACGTCGCCGTACGCCCGTACCTGGACTGGTACGAATCGGCCGCCCCCTTCCGGGAGGTCGTCTGCTTCGCCGACTGCTGCCGCACCAGCAACAGCGTCGGCGCCCTGTCCTTCGGGCCGCCCTTCACCGCGGCCGAGACCCGCGAGGAGGTCGACAGCTTCATCGGGTACGCCACGTCGAGCGGAGACCCCGCCTACGAGGAGCAGAACGCACGGCCCGACCTCGCGCGCGGGCACTTCACGACCGCGCTCCTGGACGGACTGCGCGGCGGCGGCGCCACCCCCAAGGGCCTGATCACCTCCGACAGCCTCGCCGACTACGTCGTACGGCACGTCGAGGACCGCACCCGCGCCCTGCTGGTGCCGCAACAGCCCCGGTTCATCAAGGGCAACGAGCCGATGATCTTCGCGCGGGGCCTCGAAGGGGAGACGTACCCGGTCAGGCTCTGCTTCCCCGACGGGTTCCGCGGCTGGGTGCAGCTGCGCGGCGGCGACCCCGGCGAGCCGCCGCTGCGGCTGTACGTCGAGGAGGCGGAGAGCGTGGAGAAGCTCGCGCCCGGTCTCTACCGCTGTACGCCGGAGAGCTGGAACGCGGCCGACTTCAACAACGGTGGATTCTTCGAGGTAATGACAGGCGGTGGAAATGGTGTCCAGCTCTGAAGACCGGCGGCGCCCCGGGAGGGCCGCTCCGGAACACGTGCCGTTCGTCGTCATACCGGACACCCCGTCGGTCCTGGTCACCGTCACGGACTCCGCGTTCCGCGAGGTGGCCCACGCGATGGGCACCATCGACACCGTGCTGCCGGCCGGTATCTACCGCATCGAGCAGCGGTTCGGCGGAGAGGTGGAGAGCCGCTTCGTCGAGGTCGGACCGCAACCCTTCACCGAACGGCTCCCGCTGCCCGGCCTGCCCACGCCCACCCCCGTCGAGGGCACCCCCACCACCCGCGGGGACCACCGCGCGGCGGCGGTGCGCTGGAGCACCCGGACCACGTACGGGGACGGCTCGCCCACCCTGATGGTGCTGATCCGCAACCTGCGCAAGGGCTGGCAACTCGACCCGTACGCCCTGGAGATCGCCGGCCTTGACGGCAGGCCCGTCGACGGCGGAGCCCGCGGCTGGGAGCCGTCCGGCGGCGAGGAGTGGTCGGCCTGGAGCTGCGAACTGCCGCCCGGCGGCTACCGGTTGCGCACCCGCAGGATGCCGGCCGACGGTCTGCCCCTCGCCCAGGCCCTGCACGTCCTCGAAGGCTGGACCACCCTGGTGTTCGTGAGCAACGGCCCGCAACCGCAGTTCGCCTCGGTCCAGATGGTGCGCCACGGCACCGGCTGGACGCCCGCGGACCGCGCGCTCGACCTGTCCATGGAGGCCGCGCTGTCCGGGCTGCGGCAGGGCATCGACCTCGTGCCGACCCGGCACCTCCTCGAACTGGTCCGCTCCGGGAACGACAACCCGTTCCTGGGCATCGTCGGCGCCCACGCACTGCTCCTGCATCCCGATCCCGACCTGGAGCAGATCCGCGGGGTCCTGCACAACCTCGTCCACCTCGCGGCCGACCAGCCGGACATCGCCGCGCTGTGCACCCTGATCGGCGAACCGGCGGGACCCGTCGTCTCACCGCCCATGCTCGCCGCCTCCTGCCGTCTCCTGGTGCGCGCCGACACGGCCGACCCGGGGATCCTGGGGGACGGATCGCCGGCCGAGAGCGTGGCCGCGCACCTCGTCGGGCGCGGTGTGTGGACGACGTGGCTCGAACAGGAGCGGCTGCCCGAAGCCGGTGCGCGGGGTGCCGCGCCGCGGTCCGGCCTTGCCCCGGTGGCGCCGGGGGACGCCGCCGGGGCGGGGCGGCCGAGGGCCCTCGACCCGGTCGACCGGGTCCAGCGCTATGTGCGGGAGATCGCCGGCGTCGAGGGCCGGAGCGTCGAGGACGTGCTGAGCAGCATGCCGCCGAAGGATCTCTGCCGACGGACCGGCATGCCGCACAAGGCCGTCGACCAGGCCATCGAGGAACTCAGGAGCCCGCAGGGGCAATGACCGGGGTGCGGGGCAGCGGCGACGGCCGGGAGGCAGTGCCTCCCGGC
>NZ_JBNNJZ010000175.1:0-14762 GCF_050270335.1 Streptomyces sp. NPDC059900 | reverse complement strand
CGTACGCGGTGAGCCGGGTGCCTCCGGGGGAGTCGGTCGCCGATGCCGGGACGGGGCCGGGCCGCCCCGCCGGACGTACGACTCCGGAGAGGTCGTGCACCGCCTGCCGCACCCCCGCCCCCGGAGCCGTCCCCGCCGTGTGGAGCACCGCGCCGTCCGGTGCGTAGAGCACCGCCCAGCCGCTCAGCCGCGCCGCAAGGAGGCGCAGCACCGCCGGTACGGGATCGGGGCGCGCGGCGGCCGTGGCGAGGCCCTGCTGGGCCTCCGTGACGCGGCGCAGCTCGGCGTGCCTGGCCTCGGCCACCAGCTGCCACACCGCGCGGGCGACCCCGCTGAACGTCGTGCGCGGCGGCACCTCCAGGAGCGGCAGGCCGTGGCGGTCGCAGGCCGTGACCAGGGCGCGCGGCACCGTGTCGTGCACGGGCGCCACACCGAAGCCCAGGGCCGCGCCGCCCGCCTCGACGATCCGCGCCACGTAGTCGTCCAGATAGACGCCCGCGCCCACGGGGTCGGTGATGTGCACACCCGCGGTCAGGAGCAGCTCGCCGCCCAGGAGGTAGGGGTAGGGGTCGGCCATCTCCGAGGTGTGCACCCACTGGACGGCGGCCCCGCTCTCCCCGGCGTCGGGGCCCGCGATCTGGCGCAGGCCGAGATCTTCCCTGGCCAGCAGAGCGGTGAGCGGGACCGGCGGGGTCGGGGGAGGCGCTGTGGGGGCGGCAGGGTCCTGCACGGTGGATGTTCCATCCATGTCGATCACGGGAAGTGGATGAAACGTACACTTCAGCGTTGCTTTCCGGCCACCTAAGGTCGTGCCGACCCCGGGCCGCGGGTACGGGCGGATGTCCCCGCGGCCGGTTGTCACCCCCACCCATCTGCACGACCCCATCTGCACGACACGCCACCGAGGTGCGCGAAGGAGGGCCCCATGGCCGTCGACTACACAGTGATCGTCGTCTATCTCGCCGGCATGCTCGCGATGGGCTGGTGGGGCATGCGCCGCGCCAAGTCCAAGAGTGAGTTCCTGGTCGCAGGCCGCCGCCTCGGACCGTGGATGTACTCCGGGACGATGGCCGCCATCGTCCTGGGCGGCGCGTCCACCATCGGCGGCGTCGGCCTGGGCTACCAGTACGGGCTCTCCGGCGCCTGGATGGTCTTCACGATCGGCCTCGGCCTGCTCGCGCTGAGCGTCTTCTTCTCGGCGCGCATCGCACGCCTGAAGGTCTACACGGTCTCCGAGATGCTCGACCTGCGCTACGGAGGGCGCGCGGGCGTCATCTCCGGAGTCGTCATGTGGTCCTACACGCTGATGCTCGCGGTCACCTCGACCATCGCGTACGCCACGATCTTCGACGTCATCTTCGACATGAACCGCACGATCGCGATCATCCTCGGCGGCTCGATCGTCGTCGCCTACTCGACACTCGGCGGCATGTGGTCCATCACGCTCACCGACATGGTGCAGTTCGTGGTGAAGACCATCGGCGTGCTGCTCCTGCTGCTGCCCATCGCGGTCGTCAAGGCCGGCGGCTTCAGCGAGATGAAGGCCAAGCTGCCCACCGAGTACTTCGACCCGCTGGGCATCGGCGGCGAGACGATCTTCACGTACGTCCTGATCTATACGTTCGGCATGCTCATCGGGCAGGACATCTGGCAGCGCGTCTTCACCGCGCGCAGCGACAAGGTCGCCCGCTACGGCGGCACCGTCGCCGGTACCTACTGTCTCGTCTACGCGATCGCGGGCGCCGTCATCGGCACGGCCGCCAAGGTCATGTACCCGAAGCTGCCGAGCGCCGACGCGGCCTTCGCGACCATGGTCAAGGACGAACTGCCCATGGGCGTACGGGGCCTCGTGCTCGCCGCGGCGCTCGCCGCCGTGATGTCCACGTCCTCCGGAGCGCTCATCGCCTGCGCGACCGTCGCCAACAACGACATCTGGTCGCGGCTGCGAGGCGTCGTGAAGGCCGACGGAGCGGGCGACGAGCCGCACGACGAGGTGAAGGGCAACCGTCTCTTCATCCTGATCATGGGCGTCGCCGTCGTCCTCATCGCCATCGCCCTGAACGACGTCGTGCAGGCGCTCACCGTCGCCTACAACCTCCTCGTCGCCGGTCTGCTCGTGCCGATCCTCGGCGGCCTGCTGTGGAAGCGCGGCACCGCCGAAGGCGCGCTCGCGGCCATCGCCGCCGGTGGCCTCTCCGTCATCGGGCTCATGTGGGGCTACGGAATCCTCGCCAACGAGCCCATCTACTACGGCCTGCTGATCTCCCTGGCCGTGTACGTCGTCGTCTCCCTCGCCACGAAGCCCACCGACGCCTCGATCCTCGCGGCCTGGCGCGAACGGCTCGCGGGCCGGGGATCCCGAGAAGCGGAACCGGAATCACCGGTGGCCGTCTAGTCCTGCGCGCGGCCCGCTGCCGACAGCACTGTCAGCGGGCCGCGCGACACTTGTCCCAGCACCACAGCAGCACTCGTATCAGCAGGAGGAAACCGACCATGAGCACCGCCGAGACCCCGACCCCCCGCGGACCGGTCGACTCCTCCCGCATTCCCCGGTACGCGGGCCCGGCGACCTACGCCCGGCTGCCCCGCCTCGACGAGGTCGGCGGCAAGACGGACGTCGCCGTGGTCGGCGTGCCCTTCGACACGGGTGTCTCGTACCGCCCCGGCGCCCGCTTCGGCGGCAACGCGATCCGTGAGGCCTCGCGCCTCCTGCGTCCGTACAACCCCGCGCAGGACGCCTCGCCCTTCGCGCTCGCCCAGGTGGCGGACGCGGGCGACATAGCCGCGAACCCCTTCAACATCAACGAAGCCGTGGAGACCATCGAGGCCGCCGCCGACGACCTCCTCGGCTCCGGCGCCCGCATGATGACGCTCGGCGGCGACCACACCATCGCCCTGCCGCTGCTGCGTTCCGTCGCCAAGAAGCACGGCCCGGTCGCCCTGCTGCACTTCGACGCGCACCTGGACACCTGGGACACGTACTTCGGCGCGGAGTACACCCACGGCACGCCGTTCCGCCGGGCCGTCGAGGAGGGCATCCTCGACACCGAGGCCCTCTCCCACGTCGGCACGCGCGGCCCGCTGTACGGCAAGCAGGACCTCACCGACGACGAGAAGATGGGCTTCGGCATCGTCACCTCGGCGGACATCTACCGCCGCGGCGCCGACGAGGTCGCCGACCAGCTGCGCCAGCGCATCGGCGACCGCCCGCTGTACATCTCCATCGACATCGACTGCCTGGACCCGGCCCACGCGCCCGGCACGGGCACCCCGGAGGCGGGTGGCATGACGTCGCGCGAGCTCCTGGAGATCCTGCGGGGGCTCTCCTCCTGCAACCTCGTCTCGGCCGACGTCGTCGAGGTCGCCCCCGCCTACGACCACGCGGAGATCACGGCCGTCGCCGCCTCGCACACCGCGTACGAGCTGACGACGATCATGTCCCGCCAGATCGCGGAGGCCCGGACCACCGAGGGGAGCGCGGCCAAGTGACGCACGACCACGACGTAGTACTGCGGCCCACCGACGCACAGCGGGACGCGGCCCTGAGCCCGCCCCCGGGGCGCAACGGCGGCGACCTCGTCGTGGAGACCCTCCAGGGTCTCGGCGCCACGACGGTCTTCGGCCTCCCCGGCCAGCACGCGCTCGGCATGTTCGACGCCCTGCGGCGCTCGTCCCTGTCGTACGTGGGCCTTCGCGTCGAGAACAACACGGGCTTCGCGGCCGACGCGTACGGCCGGATCACCGGTGAGGTGGCCCCGCTGCTGCTCTCCACCGGCCCCGGCGCGCTGACCTCGCTCGCCGCGCTCCAGGAGGCGGCGGCCGGTTCCTCGCCCGTGCTCGCGATCGGCAGCCAGATCCCGGTGGCGGGCCTCGGCGGCGGCCGGCACGGCTACCTCCACGAGCTGCGCGACCAGCAGGCGTCCTTCCGCGACATCGTGAAGTCCGTCCACACGGTCCGTACGGCCTCGCAGATCCCCTCCGCGATCGCCGCGGCCTGGGAGTCGGCACTCACCGCCCCGCACGGCCCCGTGTGGGTGGAGATCCCGCAGGACGTCCTGCTCGCGGAGACCACCCTGCCCGTGGTCACGGCCATGGACGCCACCCCGGACGAGGTCGTCCCGCGCCCCGAGCTGACCGCGGTTGCGGCCGACCTGCTGTCCCGGGCAGAGCGCCCGGCGATCATCGCGGGCGGCGGAGTGGTGCGCTCGGACGCGAGCGGCAAGCTCCTCGCCCTCGCCGAGCTGGTGAACGCGCCCGTCGTCACGACGTTCGGCGGCAAGGGAGCCTTCCCCTGGGAGCACCCGCTTTCGCTCCAGTCGTGGCTTGAGGACCGGTACACCACGGACTTCCTGGAGGACGCCGACGTCCTCCTTGTGGTCGGCTCCGGGCTAGGCGAGCTCTCCTCGAACTACCACACGTTCAAGCCGCGCGGCCGGGTCATCCAGATCGAGGCGGACGCCGGGAAGCTGGAGTCCAACCACCCGGCGCTCGGCATCCACGCGGACGCGCGCCTCGCGCTCTCCGCGCTCCTGGAGACGATCGACGCTCCCCGCGAGGACCCCACGGCCCCCGAGCGGGTCCGCACGGTCCTGGCCAAGGTCAAGGAGCGCATCGCCGCCCAGGAGCTCACCCTGGAGCAGCAGGTCCTCGCCTCGGTGCGCGAGGCACTGCCGGACGCGGCGCCGTCCTTCTGGGACATGACGATCCTCGCGTACTGGGCCTGGTCCGCCTTCGACGCGCGGCGCCCGAACACGATGCACTCGGCGCAGGGCGCGGGCGGCCTCGGGTACGGCTTCCCGGCGGCCCTCGGCGCCGCCGCGGCCGACCCGACGAAGCCGGTCCTCGCCGTGTCGGGCGACGGCGGCGCGATGTACTCGATCGCGGAACTGGCCTCAGCCAAGCAGCACGACCTGCCCGTGACCTGGCTGATCGTGGACGACGGGGGCTACGGAATCCTCCGGGAGTACATGTCCGACGCCTTCGGCGAGCCCACGGCCACGGAGCTCTCCCGGCCCGACTTTGTCGCGCTCGCGGAGTCCTTCGGGGTGCCGGCGGTCCGTACGACGCCGGAGGCCCTGCGCGACGACCTCGCGAAGGCGCTCGCGGCCCCCGGACCGTCGGTGGTCGTGCTCCCGGCGGTGCTCCGGATGTTCGAGCCGACGCACCTCTGAGCCCCGTCAGCCGTAGCTGACTCCCGGCGTCACCCGCGTCACGCGCGGTGACGCCGGGACTCTTTTTGCCACCGACCAGGCAACCGGCGCATTACAGATCGGTCATCTGTTCCCAAATTTGTGCAACCCCCTACTGGTGCCGGTGAGTCAAGAGGGGTGAGTGTGCCGGGGGGCGCGCTTGTACGGGCCCGGGGGGCCTCGTACGAAACCCAAGGGGATGGGAAGACTCCATGAATCACCCGGTATCCGGGATATCCAGGCGTGCCCGCGTGCTCTCGGCGGGCCTCGCCGCCGGGGTGCTCGTGCCGCTCGGCGCCACCGTGACCGCCACGCCCGCGGCCGCCGCGGCGGCACCGCAGGTCACCTGCACCTCCGCGCAGAGCGGCCTGGCCGCCAAGCTCAAGAAGGACATCACGACCGCGCTCAAGAACCGCAAGGGCACCGTCGCGGTCGGCCTCCACGACCGCACCACGGGCACCACCTGCACCCTGCGCCCGACCACCTCGTTCGACTCGGCGAGCGTCGTCAAGGCGACCGTGCTCGCCACGCTCCTGTGGGACGCCCAGAAGACCGGCCGCGCGCTGTCGTCCCGCGAGAAGTCCCTCGCCACCGCCATGATCACCAAGTCCGACAACAACGCCACCAGCACGCTCTGGCGCCAGCTCGGGGTGACCAAGGTGAAGGGCTTCCTCACGGCGGCCAAGATGACCAAGACCGTGCCGGGCTCCGGCGGCTACTGGGGCCTGACCCGGATCAACGTCACCGACGAGCAGAAGCTCCTCGCCCTGTTCACCGGCAAGAACGCCGTCCTGACCGACGCCTCCCGCGCCTACGTCCTCAAGCTGATGGGCAAGGTCGTCTCCTCGCAGCGCTGGGGCACCCCGGCGGGCGCGCCGTCCGGCGTCGCGATACACGTCAAGAACGGCTGGCTCCAGCGGTCCACCCACGGCTGGCGCGTGCACAGCATCGGCGCGTTCAAGGGCGGCGGCCACGACTACACGATCTCCGTGCTCACCCACGGCAACAGCACCATGAACTACGGCGTCGCCACCATCCAGGGCGTGGCCAAAGCGGTCCACAAGGACCTGGCGCCCAGGGTCTCGGCGGCCGGGCGCTACACCCCGACGGTCGCCCCGCGGGAGGCGTTCGTGGCGGTCCCCGGCAGCTGACGGGCCCCACCAGGGGCGCGGATGTTCGAGGCCGCCCACCTCTGAGTGGTCCTAGGACCTCCGACCCGTCTTTGTTGCGGTGGGATGAAATTGTCGTCCCACCGCGTTGGGCCTCTCGGCAGGTCAGGTCGACGGGAGGCAGCACGTGACGGAGCAACGGGGCGGGGCCGAGCCGGAGAAATCCGGCGGGACCGAGGCGGTGGATCCCGGCTGGGCGAAACGGCTCACCGGGTACGCGTGGCGCTACCCCAAGGACGTCGTGCTCGCGCTCGGGTCCTCGCTCGGCGGCATGGCCGTCATGGCGCTCGTACCGCTCATCACCAAGGTGATCATCGACGACGTCATCGGGGACAAGTCGCGCGACATGGGTCCCTGGGTCGGCGCCCTCGTCGGCGCCGCCGTCCTCGTCTACGTCTTCACCTACATCCGCCGCTACTACGGAGGGCGCCTGGCCCTCGACGTCCAGCACGACCTGCGCACCGAGATGTACGGGACGATCACCAAGCTCGACGGGCGGCGGCAGGACGAGCTGTCCACCGGACAGGTCGTCGGCCGCGCCACCAGCGACCTCCAGCTGATCCAGGGCCTGCTCTTCATGCTGCCGATGACCATCGGCAACATCCTGCTCTTCGTGATCTCCCTCGTGATCATGGCGTGGCTCTCCCTGCCGCTCACCCTCGTCGCGCTCGCCGTCGCCCCCGCCCTCTGGTTCATCGCCAAGCGCAGCCGCAGCCGCCTGCACCCCTCCACCTGGTACGCGCAGGCCCAGGCCGCCGCCGTCGCCGGAGTCGTGGACGGCTCCGTCTCCGGCGTACGCGTCGTGAAGGGCTTCGGCCAGGAGGAGCAGGAGACCGGGAAGCTCCGGGAGGTCGGCCGCAAGCTCTTCGCGGGGCGGCTTCGCACCATCCGCCTGAACTCCAAGTACACCCCCGCCCTCCAGGCCGTGCCCGCGCTCGGGCAGGTCGCCATGCTCGCGCTCGGCGGCTGGCTCGCGGTGCGCGGACAGATCACCCTCGGCACGTTCGTCGCCTTCTCCACCTACCTCGCCCAGCTCGTCGGGCCCGTCCGCATGCTCGCCATGGTGCTCACCGTCGGCCAGCAGGCCCGCGCGGGCGCCGAGCGCGTCCTGGAGCTCATCGACACCGAGCCGACGCTGAAGGACGGCACCAAGGAGCTGCCCGCCGACGCCCCGGCCACCGTCGAGTTCGACGACGTCTCCTTCGCCTACGAGGACAGCCGCCCCGTCCTGGACGGCCTCTCCTTCGAGATCAGGCCCGGCGAGACCCTCGCCGTCGTCGGCACGTCCGGCAGCGGCAAGTCCACCGTCTCGCTGCTGCTGCCCCGCTTCTACGACGTGACGCACGGCGCCGTCCTCGTCGGCGGGCACGACGTGCGCGAGCTGACCACCGACTCGCTGCGGGCCGCCATAGGCCTCGTGCCCGAGGACTCCTTCCTCTTCTCCGACACCATCCGCGCCAACATCGCGTACGGAAAGCCGGACGCCACGCAGGAGGAGATCGAGACCGCGGCCCGCGCCGCCCAGGCCGACGGCTTCATCTCCGAGCTGCCCGACGGGTACGACACCACCGTCGGCGAGCACGGCCTGACCCTCTCCGGCGGCCAGCGCCAGCGCGTGGCACTGGCCCGCGCCATCCTCACCGACCCCCGCCTCCTCGTCCTGGACGACGCGACATCGGCGGTCGACGCGCGCGTCGAGCACGAGATCCACGAAGCCCTGCGCGGCGTCATGGCGGGCCGCACCACCCTCCTCATCGCCCACCGCCGCTCCACCCTGAACCTCGCCGACCGCATCGCCGTACTCGACGGCGGAAAGCTCGCCGCGATCGGCACGCACGAAGAGCTGACCGAGGGCTCGGCGCTCTACCGGCGCCTCCTTACCGACCCCGAAGAGCTCGGCGGCGTATCGCCCGGCCACGCGGTGCCGGTAGAGATCCCCGAGGACACCTCCGTACGCGCCGAGCTCGACGCCGAGTTCGACGCCGAGCGCGGGATCACCCCGCAGCTCTGGGTGGGCGACCGCGAGCCCAAGGACACCGCGATGTCCGGGATGCCCGCGACGCCCGAACTCCTCGCGCAGGTCGACGCGTTGCCGCCGGCCACCGACACCCCCCGCATCGACGAGGCGCGCGCGGTCACCCCGGAGGAGTCGTACGGCCTGCGCCGGCTGCTCGCCGGGTTCGGGAAGCCGCTGCTGTTCGCGCTGCTCCTGGTCACCGTCGACGCGGGCATGGGCCTGCTGCTCCCCGTGCTGATCCGGCACGGCATCGACGAGGGCGTGTCCCAGCTCGCGCTCGGCGCCGTGTGGGCGGCGTCCGGCCTCGCGCTGCTCGCCGTGCTCGTCCAGTGGACGGCGCAGATCGGCGAGACGCGGATGACCGGACGGACCGGCGAGCGGGTGCTCTACTCCCTCCGCCTGAAGATCTTCGCCCAGCTCCAGCGGCTCGGACTCGACTACTACGAGCGGGAGTTGACCGGGCGCATCATGACCCGGATGACGACCGACGTGGATGCCCTGTCCACCTTCCTCCAGACGGGCCTGGTCACCGCCTTCGTCTCCGTCGTCACCTTCTTCGGCATCATGGTCGCGCTCGTCGTCATCGACGTGCAGCTCGCGCTCGTCGTCTTCGCGACGCTGCCGCCGCTGATCATCGGCACGTTCTTCTTCCGCCGCTCCAGCGTCAAGGCGTACGAGCTGGCCCGTGAGCGGGTCTCGGTGGTCAACGCCGACCTCCAGGAGTCCGTCGCCGGGCTGCGCATCGTGCAGGCCTTCCGGCGCGAGCGCTCGGGCCGCGAGAAGTTCGCCGAGGGCAGTGCCGCCTACCGCAGCGCGCGCATCCGCGGGCAGTGGCTGATCTCGGTCTACTTCCCGTTCGTGCAGCTGCTCTCGGCGGTCGCCGCGGCGGCGGTCCTGATGGTCGGCGCGGGACGTGTGGAGGCCGGGACACTGACCACCGGCGCCCTGGTCGCCTACCTCCTCTACATCGACCTGTTCTTCGCGCCCGTCCAGCAGCTCTCCCAGGTCTTCGACGGCTACCAGCAGGCCACCGTCTCGCTCGGCCGCATCCAGGAACTGCTGAGGGAGCCGACCTCGACCGAGGCCGCGGACGAGCCGCTCGACGTGCTGTCCCTGCGCGGCGAGATCGCCTTCGAGGACGTCGACTTCGCGTACGGCTCCGACGAAGAACCGGAAGAGGCGCTGAGCGACGTGCGCCTGCGCATCCCCGCGGGCCAGACCGTCGCCTTCGTCGGCGAGACAGGCGCGGGCAAGTCGACGCTGGTCAAGCTCGTCGCCCGGTTCTACGACCCGACCGGCGGCCGGGTCACCGTCGACGGCACCGATCTGCGCTCCCTGGACCTCACCGCGTACCGCCACCGCCTCGGTGTCGTGCCGCAGGAGGCCTACCTCTTCGCGGGGACGGTGCGCGACGCGATCGCCTACGGGCGGCCCGAAGCCACCGACGCGCAGGTGGAGGCCGCGGCCCGCGCGGTCGGCGCGCACGACATGATCGCCACCCTCGACGGCGGCTACCTCCACGAGGTCTCCGAGCGCGGCCGCAACCTCTCCGCGGGACAGCGCCAGCTCATCGCCCTGGCCCGCGCGGAGCTCGTCGACCCCGACATCCTGCTCCTCGACGAGGCGACCGCGGCGCTCGACCTCGCCACGGAAGCGCAGGTCAACCAGGCCACCGACCGCATCGCGGGCAGGCGCACCACCCTGGTCGTCGCCCACCGCCTCACCACCGCCGCCCGCGCGGACCGTGTGATCCTGATGGACCACGGCCGGGTCGCGGAGGACGGCACGCACGAGGAGCTGCTTGCCCTCGACGGGCGGTACGCGACGCTGTGGCGGACGTTCGTGGGCGAGACCGAGCCGTCCGCCGCCTAGCCCGCAGGACACACCTGTTCGACCCGCCGGACACATCTGGCCGACCCGTCGAACGAATCGGGGCCCTCGCGCAACCGGGGGCCCCGTGGTCCGCGTCCGTACATCAGTACGCTGATGCGGAAGTGTCGGGAGGGAATCTGGTGAGCAGTGGTCGAATACGGCGGAGCCTTGCGCTCGGCGCCGTCGTCCTTGCGACTGCCGTCCTGCTGGGTGTCGCGGGCGCCGGTGCGGCGCAGGCACAGGCGCAGGCCGGGCGCTGCGCCGGGCACAAGGTGCGCACCCTCTCCTTCAGCACGGGCAAGGTCCTCGTCTACAAGAAGCGTGGCTACGTCTGCGCCGTCACCGTCGCCAAGCGCCCCGGCGCCCGCAAGACGATGTCGGTCAGCGTCCAGGCCCGCGGCAGCCGCCCGGCCAGGGACAAGGGCAGCTACACGCATCACGCGGGCCCGGTGACGGTGCACGCGGGACACCGGTGCGTGTGGGTGAAGGGGAAGGTGGGCGGGGGGAGTACCAGCTCGGGCTGGATCATGTGCTGAGACGGATGCCCTGTTTGTGTCGTACTGCGACGTACTGCGTCCGGGTGTGACGCAAGAGCCCCTAGGCGTGAGCGAGTTGCTCCGATAAGTTCCGGCGGACGCAATCGCGAACTTAGGGGAGAGTGCATGCGCAAGGCGCTCAGATGGCTGCTGTCGCTCGTGGTGCTCATAGGCATAGGCACCGCAGGGACAGCGAGTGCGGCAGGTGCGGCCACCGCCGCGAAGCCGCAGGCCACGGACATCAAGGACCGGCTCCTGGCGATACCGGGCATGAGCCTGGTCGAGGAGAAGCCGTACACCGGCTACCGCTACTTCGTCCTCAACTACACCCAGCCGGTCGACCACCGGCACCCTTCCAAGGGCACCTTCAAGCAGCGCCTGACGGTCCTGCACAAGGACACCGCCCGCCCCACGGCCTTCTTCACCAGCGGCTACAACGTCTCGACGACGCCCAGCCGCAGTGAGCCGACGCGGATCATCGACGGCAACCAGGTCTCCATGGAGTACCGCTTCTTCACGCCGTCCCGTCCCGAGCCCGCCGACTGGTCCAAGCTCGACATCTGGCAGGCCGCGAGCGACCAGCACCGCATCTTCAAGGCGCTCAAGCCCATTTACGACAAGAAGTGGGTGGCGACCGGCGGCTCGAAGGGCGGCATGACCGCCACGTACTACGAGCGCTTCTACCCCAAGGACATGGACGGCGTCGTCGCGTACGTCGCCCCGAACGACGTGGTGAACAAGGAGGACTCGCGCTACGACGAGTTCTTCAAGACGGTCGGCACCAAGGAGTGCCGCGCCAAGCTGGAGGCCGTGCAGCGCGAGGCGCTGGTGCGCCGCGAGCCGCTGGAGAAGAAGTACGCCGCTTTCGCCGCCGAGGGCAACTACACCTTCAAGACGGTCGGCAACCTGGACAAGGCGTACGAGGCCGTCGTGCTCGACCTGGTGTGGGGCTTCTGGCAGTACCAGCCGGAGTCCGCGTGCGCGGACGTGCCGGACGCCAAGTCCGCCTCCGACCAGGCGATCTTCGACTACGTCGACGCGGTGGGCGGCTGGACCTCCTACACGGACCAGGGCCTGACCCCGTACACGCCGTACTACTACCAGGCCGGTACGCAGCTGGGCTCGCCCGACATCAAGCAGCCCTGGCTCGGCGACCTGAGCCGCTACGGCTACCAGCCGCCGCGCAACTTCGTGCCCCGTGAGATCCCGATGAAGTTCAAGTCCGGTGCGATGGCGGACGTGGACCGCTGGGTGCGGCACAACGCGACGCGCATGCTGTACGTCTACGGGGAGAACGACCCGTGGGGTGCCGAGCCGTTCCGTCCCGCCAGGGGCGCGAAGCACGACTCCTACGTCTTCACCGCGCCGGGCGCCAACCACGGCGCGAACGTGGCAGGTCTCGTCCCCGCGGAGAAGGCCAAGGCCACGGAGCGGATCCAGGCCTGGGCCGGCGTCTCCACCTCCGCGTCCCCGAAGCCGCTGGCTCCGTACGACGCGAAGCTCGACCGCAAGGACCAGCAGAAGCAGCTGACCCTGCGCCCGTAGGAATCACCGGCTCCGCCGAGTTCGTCCTCGAACGCCGGACTGGCTGTTCCAGCCCGTCCGGCGTTCGAGGACACAGAAGAACCCCGTTCAGACCCGCACCGCGCACCCCACCGGCCTCCGGCCCTCCAGCGACACGTACAGCTGCGTCGCGGCAGGACACAGGGCGCGCTCCGGGACGGCCGAAGTCACCCGGTACTCCGGAGCCCTCGCGCCCGACCCGTCGCAGGCGGTCTCCCGCACCTCTCCGCGCCCCGCGCCGTACACGCAGTCCCCGACGATGGTCCGGGGCCCGCCCCCGCCGCCGGGATCCCCGGGATGCGGCAGTTCGAGATTGCGCATGCACGCGTAGCCGCGCGGAACCGTGCCGTCCCCGTCCTCGTCCCCCGCGGGCCGCCCCTCGCTGATGTGGAGCACGAAGTCCGTGCGGGCAGGGCACGCGGGCCCCTCGGCGACCGTGTCGTCGTAGCGCGCGACGACCCGCGCCGCCGCCCGTTCACTCGTGCACGGCACCTCCGTGAAGGTCGCGCGCCCCCGTGAACTGCACTCGTCCACGGCGAGGAACACCGCTCCGTACCCGGACGGGGACACCGACGAGGAAGGCTTGCGGTCCGACGACTCCGATCCGGGGTCCGAGGACTTCTGGCAGCCGCTCACGCCGGCGAACACCGCGAAAAGCACCCCCGCACACCGCAAGCCCAGCATGGCGCGCATGGCAAACCCCCCGATATGTGCACCCAGCGTGACCCGCAGGAGCGGGCGCACGCCAGGTGCGCGGGGTGCTTTGGGTCAGGTGGAGGCGGCGCGCCGGGGGCGCGGCGTACGGATCAGTACGTCAGGCCGTACCCGACCGGATACAGCACCTGCGCCGGATCATCCGCCCGCTGCACCGGCACGGGCAGCTTCCCCCGCGGACGGACGCGCCCCGCGATCACCCGTACCGCGGCGCGCAGTTCGACGTCCGTCCAGCAGTAGGCGGCGAGGGACGCGCCCACTCCCGGCAGCCGCGCCACGTCGTAGGGATTGCGGATCGCCACGGCGACGACCGGAACACCCGTCGCCACCAGCGCGTCGACCAGGGCGATCTGCGCGCTCCCCGCCCCCACGTTGTACGTGCCCACGAGCACCGCGTCCTTGCCCGCGGCGGCCGCCACCGCCTCGGCGATCTTCGCGGCGGAGGGTGCGGTCCCGGTCGGCAGGACCGTCGGCGTGAAGCCGAGGTCCGTCAGCTCGCGCCCGATGACGGTCGTCGGCGGCCCGGTCGTGCCCGAGGGCGACGCGGGGTCAGCGCCCACGACGAGCACGTCCCGCTGGGTACGCCGCGACAGCGGAAGGATCTCGTCCTCGTTGCGCAGCAGCGTCGTCGTCTCGTCGGCGATCCGGTCGGCGGCGGTGAGGTGCGCGCGCGTGCCCACGGCCTGGTCGACCTCGCGGGAGGTGACGTACGGGTCGGAGAACAGGTCGAGCTTCGCCTTGAGACGCAGGATGCGCAGGATCGATTCGTCAAGGCGCGCCTCCGTCAACTCGCCGTCCCGTACCGCCTGGAGCACCGCGTTCCAGGCGATCTCCGGCTTCGGCGGGTTCAGGAGCTGGTCCACGCCCGCCTTCAGGGCCAGCACGGGGACGCGGTCGTCGCCGTACTTCGTGCGGACGCCCTGCATGCCCAGCGAGTCCGTCACCACGACGCCGTCGTAGCCGAGTTCCTCGCGCAGGATGCCGGTGAGGATGGGACGGGAGAGCGTGGCGGGGTCCTCGGCCGGGTCGAGCGCCGGGACCACGATGTGCGCGGTCATGATCGAGTCGATGCCCGCGGCCACCGCCGCCCGGAACGGCGGGGCGTCCAGGGTCTCCCACTGCTCGCGGGTGTGGTGGATGTACGGCAGCTTGGAGTGGCTGTCGTCCTTGGTGTCGCCGTGGCCCGGGAAGTGCTTGGAGGTGGAGGCGATCTCCGTGCTCTGGTAGCCCTTGACCTGCGCGGCGACCAGGCCGGCGACCGCCTCGGGGTCCGAGCCGAAGGACCGTACGCCGATGACGGGGTTGGCCGGATTGACGTTCACGTCGGCGACCGGGGCGTAGTTCTGGCGGATGCCGAGCGCGCGGAGTTCGGCGCCGGCGATCCGGGCCGCCTTGCGCGCGGTGGAGCGCGAGCCCGCGGCTCCCAGGGCCATCGCGCCGGGAAGCAGCGTGGCGGGGATGCCCACGCGGGCCACGGCGCCGTGCTCCTGGTCGGTGGAGATGAGCAGCGGGATGCGGGCGGTCGGGGAGTCCTCCGGGTCCAGGGCCGCGTGCTGGATGCCGTTCGAGAGGTCGGCGATCTGGTGCGGGGCGCGGGTGTTGTGGGCCCAACCCAAGTAGATTATGACCCCGAGCTGGTCCTTAGCGACCGCCTCGGCTGCCGTAAGGACGCCGAGTTCTTCGCGGATGGAGTCGATGTCCG
>NZ_JBNNJZ010000174.1:0-14766 GCF_050270335.1 Streptomyces sp. NPDC059900 | reverse complement strand
GCGCCGGACAGATGGCGGTTGAGGATGCCGGTCTTCTTCATGCGGACGGCACCTCGGGCCCGCCGGACGCGCCGGCCGCCTCCCCGTCGGACACGCCGACCTCGGCAGCGGTGGGGTACGACTCCTGCGCACCCCGCCGGGTGACCGACGCCGCTCCGACACGTGCCGCGTACGCTGCCGCCGTCGGGAGGTCGTCGCCCAGGCCCAGGCGCCAGGCCAGGGCAGCCGTGAACGCGTCGCCCGCGCCGGTCGTGTCCACCGCGTCCACCTTCGGGCTCGGCACGGCGACCGGGGAGCCGCTGCCGTCCGCCGTCAGTGCCCCGTCCGCGCCCAGGGTGATCACCACCGAGCGGGGGCCGAGGTCGAGCAGTGCCCGCGCCCAGTCCGCGGGGGAGTCCCCGGGCGCCGCTTCGTCGCCCAGGATGTAGCGCGCCTCGTGCTCGTTCACCACCAACGGGTCGCAGGCCGCGAGGACTTCGGACGGCACCGGGGCCGGAGGCGACGGGTTCAGGACGAAGCGCGCGGCGTCCGGCAGCGTCCGTACGAGCTCGGTGACCGACTCGACGGGAATCTCCAGCTGGGTCGAGATCACCCGGGACGCGGCGAGCAGGCTGCCCGCCGCGCGGATGTCCTCCGGAGTGAGCCGGGCGTTGGCGCCCGGCGAGACCACGATGCTGTTGTCGCCCGACGGGTCGACGGTGATCAGCGCGACCCCCGTGGGCGCCCCGCCGACCAGGACGCCGACCGTGTCCGCGCCCGCCGCGCGCTGCGAGTCGAGCAGGAGCCGCCCGTGCGCGTCGTCGCCGACCCGCGCGAGCAGGGCGGTGCGGGCGCCCAGGCGGGCCGCCGCGACCGACTGGTTGGCGCCCTTGCCGCCGGGATGCGTGGCGAGGTCGGAGCCGAGGACCGTCTCGCCGGGGGCGGGGCGGCGCTCGACGCCGATCACCAGGTCGGCGTTGGCCGACCCGACGACCAGGAGGTCGTACGCGGTGTCGTCGTGGTCGTGGTCGTGCATCTGCGGATCCAGCTCCTGTGTTCGTCCGGCGGCGGGGCAAAGAGAGGTACGACGGGCGGTCAGGAGAAGTCGGCCACGTTCTTCTCCGTGACCACCTTCACCGGCACCTTCACCATCGTCTCGACATCCTTGCCGCGTACCGCCTTCACCGCGTTCTGCACGGCGATCCTGCCGAGCTCCTTCGGCTGCTGCGCCACGGACGCGTAGAGCGTGCCGCCCTCGACGGCCTTGAGCCCGTCGGGAGTTCCGTCGAAGCCGACCACCGCGACCGACTTGCCCGCCTTGCCGCCGAGCGCCTTGGCGGCACCGAGGGCCATCTCGTCGTTCTCGGCGAAGACGCCGTCGATGCCGGGGTTGGACTGCATCAGGTTCGTCATGACGTCCAGGCCCTTGGTGCGGTCGAAGTCCGCGGGCTGGGAGGCGACGACCTTGATGCCGGGGTACTCCTTGATGCCCTCGGCGAAGCCCTTGCCGCGCTCGCGGCTCGCCGACGTGCCCGCGACGCCCTGGAGCGTGACGATCTTGCCCTTGCCGCCCAGCTTCTCCGCGAGGGTCTTCGCGGCCAGCTTGCCGCCCGCGACGTTGTCGGAGGCGACGAGCGTCGCCGCCTTCGCCTTGTTCACGCCGCGGTCGGCGGCGATCACCGGGATGTCCGATTTGTTGGCGCCGCGCACCGCAGGGCCCACCGCGTCGGAGTCGACCGGGTTGACGATGATCGACTTCATGCCTTCGCCGGTGAAGTTCTGCAGCTGGTTGGTCTGCTGCGACGCGTCGTTCTGCGCGTCCGTCACCGTGAGGTCGATGCCCGCCTTCTTGGCCTCGGCCTGCGCGCCCTCCTTCATCTGCACGAAGAAGGGGTTGTTGAGCGTGGAGAGCGACATGCCGACCTTCGTCGTCGTGCCGGAGGACGAATCCTTGTTGAAGAAGGAGATGCCACCGATGACCGCCGCCACCAGCACGGCCGCGAGCCCCACCTTCAGGATCTGCGGCCCCTTCTTCCCGCCGCCGGCCGCCGCGCCCGTGGAGGCTCCGGGAGTCGCCCCGGCCTTGCGGCGCAGCGTGTCCAGCAGAACGGCGAGCGCGATGACGACACCGATCACGACCTGCTGCCAGAAGGCGGACACGGAAAGGAGGTTGAGGCCGTTGCGCAGGACCGCCAGGATCAGCGCGCCGATCAGCGTGCCGGACGCCTTGCCGACACCGCCCGCCAGGCTCGCGCCGCCGATGACGACCGCGGCGATGGCGTCCAGCTCGTAACCCTGAGCGGCCTGCGGCTGCGCGGAGACCAGGCGGGAGGCGAGGACGATGCCCGCGACGGCGGCGAAGAGGCCCGCGAGGCCGTAGATGACGAGCTTCTGCCGCTTGACGCGCAGGCCGGAGAGGCGGGCGGCCTCTTCGTTGCCGCCGATCGCGTACATGGAGCGGCCGATGTACGTACGGCCCAGGATGACGGCCGTGATCAGACCCATGACGATCATCACGATGACCGGGACCGGCAGCCAGCCGCCGATGGTGTCACCGAGGTTGGAGACCGAGTCGGGGAACGGGATCGGGCTGCCCTGCGAGATGACCAGGGAGAGACCGCGGGCCACCGAGAGCATCGCAAGCGTCGCGATGAACGGCGGGAGTTTGCCGTACGAGACGAGCAGCCCGTTGACGAACCCGCACGCTATGCCGGTGCCGACGGCGAGGATGACCGCGAGCCAGACCGGCAGACCCTGTGAAGTCGCCGACCAGGCAAGGACGGTGGCCGAGAGGGCGGCCACCGAGCCGACCGACAGGTCGATGCCCGCCGAGACGATGACGAAGGTGACGCCGAACGCGAGGATCGCCGTGACGGCGGCCTGCACGCCCACATTGAGCAGGTTCTGGGTGGTGAGGAAGTCACCGGAGAGCAGCGACATCGCGATCAGCAGGACGACCAGGGCGCTCAGCGCGCCGTTGTCGAGCAGGACGCGGCGGATACCGGTGGCGCCACCCGCGTTGCTCTTCAGCGTTTCAGTGGCCACGGGAGGCCTTCCCTTCGGTTGCTTCGTCTGTCCGGACTGCCGTGTTGCTGCCCGTACTGCTGACGGCGAGTGCCATCACCGCGTCCTGCGTGGCGTCGTCCGCCGCGAGTTCGCCCGCGATGCGGCCCTGCGCCATGACGAGCACGCGGTCGCTCATGCCCAGGACCTCGGGCAGATCGCTGGAGATCATCAGGACCGCGTGCCCGGAGGCCGTCAGTTCGTTGATGAGCTGGTAGATCTCGACCTTCGCGCCCACGTCGATGCCGCGCGTCGGCTCGTCGAGGATCAGCACCTTGGTGTCGGCGAGCAGCCACTTGCCGATGACGACCTTCTGCTGGTTGCCGCCGGAGAGCGTGCGCACGTGCTGGCCGATCCCGGCCATCCGCACGCCGAGCTGCTCGGCGATGCGGGCCGCCGCGACGCGCTGGCCCTTGAGGTCCACGAACCCGGAGCGCGTCGCCGAGCGCAGCGTCACCAGGCCGAGGTTCTCCTGCACGGAGGCGTCCAGCAGGAGCCCCTGGCCCTTGCGGTCCTCCGGTACGAGGCCGATGCCCGCGCCCATCGCGGCGTTCACGTCATGCCGGGGCAGCCGCTCGCCGCGTACGTCGACGGAGCCCTTGTCGTAGGGATCGGCGCCGAAGACGGCACGCGCCACCTCGGTCCTGCCCGCCCCGACGAGCCCCGCGAGGCCGACGACCTCACCGGCCCGCACCTCGAAGCTGACGTCGTGGAAGACGCCGTCCCTGGTCAGGCCCTCGACGGTGAGCAACGCGGGCGCTGCTTCTTCGGCGGCCCGGCGTTCGCGCGGATACTGCTGCTCGATGCTGCGGCCCACCATCAGCCGTACGAGTTCGTCCTCGGCGGTCGACGCGGGCACCTGGTCGACGCTGCGGCCGTCGCGCAGGACGGTCACGCGGTCGCCGAGCGCGGCGATCTCCTCCAGGTGGTGGGTGATGAAGACGACGCCGACGCCGTCCGCGCGCAGCTGCCGCACGATCGCGAAGAGCTTGTCGACCTCCTCGCTCGTCAGGACCGCCGTCGGCTCGTCCATGATCAGGACGCGGGCCTTCAGGCTGAGCGCCTTGGCGATCTCCACCATCTGGAGCCGGGCGATGCCCAGTTCGCGCACCTTGGCGCGCGGCGACACCTGCACGCCGACCCGGTCGAGCAGTTCGCCGGCGGCCGACTCCATGGCCTTGCGGTCGATCATCCCGAAGCGGCGCGGCTGCCGGCCGAGGAAGATGTTCTCGGCGACCGTGAGGTCGGGTACGAGGTTGAACTCCTGGTAGATCGTGGCGATGCCGAGCCGTTCGGCGTCCTGCGCGCCGTGGATGCGGGTTTCCTTGCCGTCCACGAGGATGCGGCCGCTGTCGGGGCGGTAGGCGCCGGAGAGCATCTTGATGAGGGTGCTCTTGCCCGCGCCGTTCTCGCCGAGCAGGACGTGCACCTCGCCGCGGCGCAGGTCGAAGTCGACGGAGTCGAGCGCGACGACGCCGGGGAAGGTCTTGCGTATGCCTTCGATGCGCAGCAGTTCGGTCGCGTCGTGCAGCTCGGGGGCGTCGTGCTCCGTGGTGCGCGGCAACTCGTCCGGGTTGCTCACGTGGTGCTCCTCTGGTCGGTGGGGGACTCGCCGCAGGAGCGGCGTACGACGAGACGTGCGGGCAGGGTGACGGACCTGGGGTCTCTGCCCTCGATCCGGTCGACCAGGGCCTGTACGGCGGCCCGGCCCAGATCGCCGGTCGGCTGGGCGATGGCGGTGATCGGCGGATCGGTGTGCACGAACCACGGGATGTCGTCGAAGGCGGCGAGCGCGATGTCGTCGGGGACGCGCAGGCCGCGGGCCCGGATCGCGTCGAGTGCGCCGAGCGCCATCAGGTTGTCCGCGGCGAAGATCACGTGGGGCGGCTCGGGCAGCGTGAGGAACCGCTCGGTGGCCCGGCGCCCGCTGTCGGCCTGGAAGTCGCCCTGCCCGATGTAGCTGTCGGGCAGCGGGATCCCGTACGCGGCGAGCGCCTCGCGGAAGGCCTCGACGCGCTCGCTGCCGGTCGTGGTGGCCGCGGGCCCCGCGATGATCGCGAGCCTGCGGTGGCCGACGCCGTGCAGATGGGCGACCAGATCACGGATGGCCTCGCGGCCGTCGGCGCGGACGACGGGGACGTCCATGCCGGGGATCCAGCGGTCCACGAACACCATCGGGGTGCCGGCGCGCGCGGTGTCCAGGAGCAGCGGGGTGCCGCCGTCCGCGGGGGAGACCAGGAGTCCGTCGATCCGCCGGTCCAGGAGCGTGCGCACGTGGTGGTCCTGAAGCTCGGGGCGCTCGTCGGCGTTGCCGATGATCACGCTGTAGCCGAGCGCGCGGGCCGCCTCCTCGACGGAGCGGGCCAGGGCCGTGAAGTACGGGTTCAGTACGTCGCTGATGACCAGGCCGAGCGTGCGGGTCTGGTCGGTGCGCAGCGAGCGGGCGACGGCGTTCGGGCGGTAGCCCAGGCTCTCTATCGCGGCGATGACGCGGGCGCGGGCCGCCGGGCTCACCGAGGGGTGACTGTTCAGGACGCGCGAGACCGTGGCGACGGATACGCCTGCCTCGGCCGCGACGTCCTTGATGCTCGCCATCGCCGGTCCACCTCCTTGTGGAATCGATTACACGGAGGATTGGAATCGATTACACGGGTGGGTGACAAGACCCTGGAGGGGCAGCGAGACCTAATTGTGATGCGGGGCGCTCAGGTGAGCGGAGGGGCCGGGGGTGCCCCTCGGGCCGCTACCGGATCACTGGAACGGCACCGTGAGCCACGGGCTGTCCGGGTCCGAGACCAGCTCGCGGTGGGCCCGGAGCACCGTCGTGTACCAGTCGCCGAACTGCTCCTCGTCGAAGTGCAGACAGCGGCCGAGTATGTAGCCTGCGGAAAACTCCGCCCAGGACGTGTACGCCGCCCGGGCCGCGCGGCTCGCGTCCTCGACGGCGGCTTCGAGCTCCGCATGCGTCGCGTACCGCGCGCCGCGCCCCCACCGGGCCATCTTCGAGGCACGCCCGATGTCCCAGGCGGCGACGGTGCGGACATGGCCGTCGGGCGGCAGGAGGTCGTCGGCGCGGAAGCGGGACTCGTAGCGGATGATCTTTCCGACGAGGCCGCGCAGCGCGGCCACGAAGTCGTCGAGTTCGGGGTCGTCGCCCGGTTTGTGCGGGGCGTCGGGGCCTTCGCTCTCGACCACGCGGTTGCGGATCGTCGCCTCCACGCACCGGCGCCACAGCTCCGGGTCGACGCGCGGGCCGGACCGCTCGATCAGTGACGTACGGGCGCCGAGGACGAAGTCCCAGTACCACGGGCTGACTTCACGGTTCAGGAGCCGTTCCTGCATGCCGAGCCAGTCCTCCCGGCTGTGTACGCCCCACCACTCCGCCAGGCGCTCGACCTCGGAGTTGTAGCCCGCCCCGTGCCAGTCGAGGGTGTTCCAGGGGTCGCCGTTGGCGAAGCAGAGGTGCGCGCCGCAGGCCAGGCCGTGCAGCAGTTCGGGGGAGCGCGGGGCGCCGGTGCGACGGGTGTCGATGCGGTCGTGCAGGCGGCCGTCCATGTAGTGGTCCGCGTGCAGGTCGGCCCAGACGTCCCGTTCCTCGTCGGTGGTCAGATAGAACTGCTGGCAGGGCGTGGCCGCGTTGACCACCAGGAGGTCGATGTCGTCGGGGAGTTCGGCGGCGAGCGTGCCGAGCGTGACGAACTCGTAGACGACTTCGGGGTGCGGCCTCGGCAGTAGTCCGGCGGTGTACATCTGCGCGATCCGGCGCCCGTCGGGGAGGTCGAAGGTGAGGACCGGCCGCTCGCTCGCGCCCGGCTCGACCTCGGCCGCCGACACCGGGCGGTACAGGCCGGTGACGGCTATCGCCCGCAGGTAGGTGTAGCCGTCGTCGGCCTCGCACAGTTCGTACAGGTGCTCTTCGAGGTCGGCGGGGGCCTGCCAGGGGGTGCCGTCCGCGGGCGCTTCGGCGCAGGGGAAGACGTCGTCGTGGTACTCGTCCTCGGCTGCCGGGGCGTGCATGGGGAGTCTCCGTATCCGGTCCGGGTGGTGCGCGCGGGATCGATCTTGAACCGTATCCGATGACGCTGCGGCGCAATGCGGTGAGTTGACCCGTCCGGCGGCTCTCGCGGTGCGGTCAGGAACCTGTCGCGTCCATGGCCCTGCGCTCCAGTTCGGCGAGGCGCGCGTCGGCAGCCGCACGGCCCTGGTCGGTGTTCTGGAGCGACTTGTGCAGACGCTGGGCGCGGATCGCCTGGGTGTAGTCGCCGATGAGCACCAACTCGTCGCGCAGCACCGCCAGTTGGGCCGGGTCGGGGCCCGTGTCGTCCAGTTCGCGGATCAGGTAGGTGCGGGCCGCTTCCACCATGCCCTGCTCCCGCGCGAGCTCCAGCCAGGTGGACTCCGGCTCGTCGTCGGGGTCGGCCCCGTAGTTGGAATCGTCGAACGAGCGCGCCCACTCCTGTACTTGACCGGCCTCCTCCGGAAGCCCGGCCAGGCCGCACCAGGTGTCGTACGTCGTCTCGTGGACCTCGCGCAGCAGGGGCAGATCCTCGGCGAGGCAGTGCAGTCCCACCAGGACGACGGCGAGGCGCAGTTCGTCCGACATGGAGGCGTCCGCCTCGTGCTTGAGGAGGTGGCGCAGCAGGGCGCGGTCCGTGTTCCGCCGGTCGAACTGCGCGGCGCGCAGCGCGGCCACCCTGCGCGCCCGGTCCACCGCCACGCCGTCCCAGACCGTGCGGTCGCCCGTGCGCAGCAGGGCCAGGTCGGTGCGGCCCTTGGCGAGCACCTGCTCCCACAAGGGCGGGCGCGGGTGCGGATCGAGGCGCTTGTACGCCAGGTGCTCGGCGTCGTTGAGGAGGAGGTGGTCCGGTTCGGTGCGCAGGAGCGCGGCGTGCAGGCGCGCGACGAGCTGTACGGGGGAGCACGCGGGAAGTCCGAGCGCGGTCCGCAGCTCGGCGCGGCGCGCGTCGAGGTCGGGCACGCAGTCCTCGCGGAAGTCGCCCTCCGTGTCGGCGATCTCGGCCAGTATCCGCGCCTCGCCGTCGGTCGGCGACAGGCCCGTGTAGTCCTGCCACCCGGGCAGGCCGACGAGGATCTCCAGGGCCTCGTCCACGCTGTCCCCGATGATCCCGGCGGACCCCTCGGAGTCGGCGTACAGCACGGAGCCGTCGCCGCAGACGAAATACGTGCCCCCGGAATCGTCCCCGGCGATCGGTTCGAGCGGGCCGCCGGACGCGAGGCGGACCTCTTCGACGTGGTCCGCGCGGGACAGGTCGAATGCGAAAGGGAACGCGGCCAGCTCGGCCAGACGCGGGTCCTGTCGCAGCAGACGGAGTGCACGTTCGGTCATGCTCCGAAAGTAACAGCGGTCACTGACGGCAGACCCACAACAGGACTACCCGATTCCATATGTGGTTTCCGATCCCTTTCTAACGGAATGGGGGATTCGTGGAACTTGGCCGAGGCGCCGCGAGTCTTCTGATGTAGAGGGGCGGCCATTGACCGGGCCGCCCAACCGGCCGCGAGACAGGGGCCATTGCATCTGCATTGACCGACACGGGGGTGTTCGACTTGACCGACATCATTGAGCGCATCACGGACCGTCTGACGGGGACACCGGCCGACGCGGACGCGACGGCGGCAGCGGGGGAGCTCACGCCGTACGTCACACCGCTGCCGGTGCCGCCGGTCCTGCGCCCGGACTCCGTGGCCGCGGGCGACGGGACCGACGTGCCCGCGGAGACCGAGATCGCGCTGCGCCCGGCCTGGATCCGGCTGCACCCGCAGCTGCCGCCGACCCTGATGTGGGGGTATGACGGCTGCGTACCGGGCCCGACGATCGAGGTGCGGCGCGGGCGGCGCGTGCGCATCGCCTGGACCAACCGCATCCCGAAGGGCAGCGAGTATCCCGTCACCTCCGTGGAGGTGCCGCGGGCCGACCCGAGCCCCGCCACCCTGCCGGGCCGCGCGGGCGTCGAGCCGAACAAGGACGTGGCCGCGCTGCCCGCCTGGTCGGTCACGCATCTGCACGGCGCGCAGACCGGCGGGGGCAACGACGGCTGGGCGGACAACGCGGTGGGCTTCGGCGACGCCCAGCTCTCCGAGTATCCGAACGACCACCAGGCGGTCCAGTGGTGGTATCACGACCACGCCATGAACATCACCCGCTGGAACGTCCAGGCGGGTCTGTACGGCACGTATCTGGTGAGGGACGACGAAGAGGACGCGCTCCGTCTCCCCCGCGGGGAGCGGGAGATCCCGCTGCTGCTCGCCGACCGGAACCTGGACACGGACGAGGCCGGGCGGCTCAACGGCCGCCTGCTGCACAAGACCGTGATCGTCCAGGAGAAGAACCCGGAGACGGGCAAGCCGGTCTCGCTGCCCTTCACCGGCCCGTACAGCACGGTCAACGGCCGCATCTGGCCCTACGCGGACGTGGACGCGGCCTGGCACCGCTTCCGCCTGGTGAACGCGTCGAACGCCCGGATCTACGACCTCGTGCTCGTCGACGAGGACAACAACCCCGTGCAGGGCGTGATGCACCAGATCGGCAGCGACGGCGGCCTGCTGCCGCGTCCCGTGCCGGTCGACTTCGACGAGGCGCTGCCCACCCTCACCGTCGCGCCCGCCGAGCGGATGGACCTGCTGATCGACTTCCGCGCGCTCGCGGGCAGGCGGGTGCGGCTCGTGAACAAGGGCAGGGCGCAGGCTCCCGGAGTGCCCGACCCGGCGAACGACGTGCGCTATCCGCAGGTCATGGAGTTCCGCGTGCGGGACGCCGAGTGCGAGGACCCCTTCTCGCTCCCGGAGATCCTCTCGGGCTCGTTCCGCCCGCTGAGCCATGACGTCGAGCACGGCCACCGGTTGATCGTCCTGACGCCGCCCGCCACGAAGGGCGGCGGCGGCCACCCGGAGATCTGGGAGATGACCGAGGTCAGGGACGCGGGCGGCATCCAGGTCCCGACGGAGGGGGTCATCCAGGTCACGGGCGCGGACGGCAGGACGAAGACGTACCGCAGGACCGCCCGCACCTTCAACGACGGCCTGGGCTTCACCATCGCCGAGGGCAGCCACGAACAATGGAGCTTCCTGAACCTCGCGGTGAACCCGCCGGTGACCCACCCCATGCACATCCACCTCGCCGACTTCCAGCTCCTTGGCCGCGACGCGTACGACGCTTCGGGCTTCGACGTCACCGTGGGCGGCACGCTCGCCCCGATCAGCTTCGACCCGAAGAAGGAGATCCCCCTCGCTCCGAACGAGCGGGGCTGGAAGGACGTCTTCCTGGTCCCCGGCGGCCAGATGCTGCGGGTGATGGGCAGGTTCGACGGGGCGTACGGCCGCTTCATGTACCACTGCCACCTCCTTGAGCACGAGGACATGGGCATGATGCGTCCCTTCGTGGTCATGCCGCAGGAGGCCCTGAAGTTCGACCACGGCGCGGGGCACGGCGGCCACGAGGGAGGTCACACGGGCTGACGGAACTCGACGCCGGAGGCGGTCTTCACGCGGTCACGCCATCCGTGGCGCTGCGCTGCCTGCGGGCGGGGCACATCCGGACTTCACCCGTTCGTGAATCGTCGCGCCGGTTCACGCCGGGTAGGGCTGTGGCCGGAGGCGAGCCATGGATCAGACTGCGTTGCGTCCCAAGCCGATGCCCGGACAGGAGCACGGCTCTGGCGGCAAGTTCGGCGGGAGCGGCAAATTCGGCGGAGGCGGCAAGTTCGGCCGGGGTGCCGTGCCCGGTGTCCGCAGGAAGCTCGGCATCGGGCGGAAGCCGGGCGCCGGGCGGACACCCGGCACCGGCCGCGTACCGGGCCCCGGCCACCGTCCGCATGCCGTGCGGCGGCGCGGGCGGCGGCTGGTCACCCTGATCTTCGGGCTGCTCTTCTCGGTCGTCCTCGTCCTCTCGGGGGTGGGCCTCGGCACCGTCAGCGCCACCGTCATCGGCATGAGCAAGCTCGCCGACATGCAGAAGCAGGCACAGGCACAAGGAGGCGCCAAGGGGCAGGGCGGCGCCGGGGGACAGGACGGTGCCCCCGGCGGTGCGTCCGCGCCGGGCACGGCGTCCGGGCCCGCCGCGCCGCCGGGGACGCGGCCCGGGCCGCCGCAGAAGCAGCAGGGGGAGCAGCCGGGCAAGGCCGCCGGGCGGGCCGCCGCGCGCCCCGCCCTCGGTGTGGAGGCCGTGGACGCCCCCGGGGGCTCCGGAGCCCTGCTCGTCGGCGTGCACAGCCCCGGTCCCGGCCACAGCGCCGGTCTCGTACGCGGTGACGTACTGCTCGCCCTCGGCAGGACCCGCATCGCTTCGGCCAAGGCCCTGGCGGCAGCGGTCGCCGCGGCCGACCCGGGAAAGAACCTCACCGTGACCGTCCGGCACGCCGGCGGACAGCGGCAGTCCCTGTCGGTGACGCCGGGCTACGTGACGTGAGCCGACATGAGCCGGCGGCCGGGTCGACGCCGTGCGGCGCGGGGTGACGGGGGTGCCGGGGCCGCCGTAAAGCCTCCGTAACCCGGTCGCGCACGCGCGGCGCTGCGGGCAGGATCGGCCTCACCGGCAGCGCACCGTACGCGCAGCAGTGAGCAGCCCTGGAGGCCCCCTATGACCGGCACGCCCGGCACGACCGGCACCCCCACGCCCTTCACCGCCGACGACTACAAGGCCCGCATGGACCGCGCCGCGGCCACCGCGGCGGACGCGGGGCTCGCCGGGCTGCTCGTCGCGCCGGGCCCCGACCTGGTCTGGCTCACCGGCTACCAGCCGGTCGCCACCGAGCGCCTCACCGTCCTCGTGCTCGCGGCCGGTCAGGAGCCGGTGCTCGTGGTGCCCACCCTGGAGGCCCCGGACGCGGAACACGCGGCGGGCGCGAGCGCGCTGACCCTGCGCGACTGGACCGACGGCAAGGACCCGTACGCGGCGACCGCGCCCCTCCTGGACGTCGACGGACGCTTCGGGATCAGCGACAACTCCTGGGCCATGCACCTCCTCGGCTTCCAGAACGAGCTGCCGAACACCTCCTACGTGTCCCTCACCGAAGCGCTCCCCATGCTGCGTGCCGTCAAGGACGCCGCCGAGCTGGAGCGCCTCGCGGCGGCAGGGGCCGCCGCCGACGCGACGTACGAGGAGATCAAGAAGGTGCCCTTCGCGGGCCGCAAGGAGACCGAGGTCGCCGCCGATCTCGACGCCCTGCTGCGGCAGTTCGGGCACTCCCAGGTCGACTTCACCATCGTCGGCTCCGGCCCGAACGGCGCCAACCCGCACCACGAGGCGGGCGAGCGCGTCATCAAGGACGGCGACACGGTCGTCCTCGACTTCGGCGGCCTCCTGCACGGCTACGGCTCGGACACCTCGCGCACGGTGCACGTGGGCGAGCCCGGGGCCGAGGAGCAGCGGGTCCACGACATCGTGCGCGAGGCCCAGGAGGCCGGCTGCCGCGCGGTGCGGCCCGGCGCCGCCTGCCAGGACGTCGACCGGGCGGCACGGGCGGTGATCACCGACGCCGGGTACGGTGAGCGCTTCATCCACCGCACCGGGCACGGCATAGGCGTCACCACCCATGAGCCGCCCTACATGATCGAGGGCGAGGAGCTGCCGCTCGTGCCCGGGATGTGCTTCTCCGTGGAGCCCGGCATCTATCTGCCGGGCCGCTTCGGAGTGCGCATCGAGGACATCGTGACGGTCACCGACGACGGCGTACGGCGCCTCAACTCCACGCCTCGCGAGCTGGCGATCGTGAACTGATCACAACCGGCGGCCTCATGGCGTGGCGAGGATCGCGCACGACTCGGCGGGCAGCCGCAGCACCCCGTCCGGGCCGGGCGCGGTCACCGGCTCCCACGCCGCGAGCACCCGTGCGCCCCGGCCGCCCAGCGGGACGTCCACCGCCTCCTTGCCGGCGTTCACCGCGATCCGCAGATCGCCCCGCCGCACCGCGAACCAGCGCTTCTCCTCGTCGTAGGCGACCCGCAGCGCCGCCAGATCGGGATCGATGAGGTCGCCGCGCGTACGGCGCAGGGCGATCAGCTCGCGGTACCAGGCAAGCACGCGCGCGTGGGGGTCGGTCAGGGGCTCGGCCCAGTCGAGGCAGGACCGGTCCCTGGTCGCCGGGTCCTGCGGGTCGGGGATGTCCTCCTCGGCCCATCCGTGCGCCGCGAACTCCCGCCGCCTGCCCCGGCGCACGGCGTCCGCGAGGTCGGGGTCGGTGTGGTCCGTGAAGAACTGCCAGGGCGTGCGGGCGCCCCACTCCTCGCCCATGAACAGCATCGGCGTGAACGGCCCGGTGAGCGCGAGCGCCGCCGCGCAGGCGAGCAGGCCGGGGGAGAGGGCGGCGGAGAGCCGGTCTCCTTGTGCGCGGTTTCCGATCTGGTCGTGGGTCTGCGTATAGCCGAGGAAGCGGTAGGCGGGCGTCCGGGCGGTGTCGACGGGGCGCCCGTGCCGGCGCCCGCGGAAGGTCGAGTACGTGCCGTCGTGGAAGAAGCCGCCCGTCAGCGTCTTGGCGAGCGCGGCGAAGGGCGCGCGGGCGAAGTCTTCGTAGTAGCCCTGTGCTTCGCCGGTGAGCGCGCAGTGCAGCGCGTGGTGGAAGTCGTCGTTCCACTGCGCGTGCAGTCCGAGCCCGCCCTGCGCGCGCGGCGTGACGACCCGCGGATCGCCCAGGTCGGACTCGGCGATGAGCGAGAGCGGCCTGGCGAGCTCGGCGGACAGGTCGTCCACGGCCGCCGAGAGCTCCTCCAGGAAGTGGCACGCGCGCGTGTCGCACAGCGCGTGCACGGCGTCCAGGCGCAGGCCGTCGATGCGGTAGTCGCGCAGCCAGGCGAGCGCGCTGCCGAGCAGGAACGCGCGCACCTCGTCCGAGCCGGGCGCGTCGAGGTTGACCGCGGCGCCCCACGGCGTGTGGTGGGTCTCCGTGAAGTAGGGCCCGAACGCGGGCAGATAGTTGCCGGACGGGCCGAGGTGGTTGTGCACCACGTCGAGCACGACGCCGATGCCGTGCGCGTGCGCCGCGTCGACGAACCGTTTCAGCGCCTCGGGCCCGCCGTACGGCTCGTGCACGGCCCACAGGGACACGCCCTCGTACCCCCAGCCGTGCCGGCCGGGGAACGGGCAGAGCGGCATCAACTCCACGTGTGTGACGCCGAGTTCGGCGAGGTGGCCGAGCCGCCCCGCCGCCGAGTCGAGCGTGCCGTCCGGTGTGTACGTCCCGACGTGCAGCTCGTACAGGACCGCGTCCCGCACCCCGCGCCCCTTCCAGGGTGTGCGCCAGGCGTACCGGTCGTGGTCGACGACGGCGCTGAGCCCGTCGGGACCGTCCGGCTGGCGCCGCGAGCGGGGATCGGGCAGCACGGGGCCGCCGTCGAGCGAGAAGCCGTAGCGCGCCCCGTCGGCGGCGTCCGCCTGGGCCGTCCACCAGCCGGCCCGGCCGCCGTCGCGCTCCATCGCGTACGCGGCGCCCTCGCACAGCAGCGCGACGTGCTCGGCCCCCGGTGCCCACACCTCGAACTCCACCGCAGGTTCCCCCTTGTCTGCCGTCCGTCGACGGTCATCCGTCTTCATCCGTACGCCATCCGTGGTCACGTCCGTCCATCGTGCTGCACAAGTGATCGTCTCGGGGGCGTTCTGGGTTTCTCGGGGTTTCGCGGGGTTTCTCTGAGTTCCTCAGGTTTCCCCGGCGTTTCTGGACACCCCGGCCGAGCTGACCGACAATCACCAGGGTGACGTCCTCCTTCGAGATC
>NZ_JBNNJZ010000173.1:0-14899 GCF_050270335.1 Streptomyces sp. NPDC059900 | reverse complement strand
GTCCCGCACCCCGCCGTGAGCTCCGGCCGTCAGGCGACGATCAGATAGATGCCGTACGCCACGGCCGCCGCGCAGAGTGCGAAGCAGACGTACGCTCCTGCGCGCGCCGTCGAGGGGGCGCCGCCCGTGGCGGAAGCCGCGCCGGACGTTGCCGCCTCGTGCTTGGAGAGGCCGACGATGCCGAGGGTGAACAGACCCACCAGGGCCACCGTCACCGCGAGGCTGACTCCGAAGACGGAGCCGAGAGCTGCCCAGTCGATGTTCATGCTGCGTCCTTACACCGTGGCGGGCCGGGCGGGGTCCGCCACGGTGCCGGTCGGGGCCGGGGCCGGGATGGTGGTCTTGACGTGGTCGACGTCCGAGGTCGTCACGGCCGAGCCGGTGGGCGGCGGCGTGACGGCGGCCATCGCGGTGGTCACGACGCCCGCGGGCTCGGCGGGGGAGCCGATCTCGTCGTCGGCGACGTTCGTGTGGTCGACGGCGTTGCGCCGGGACAGCATCCAGATGACGGCGGAGCCGGTCACCAGAAGCGCCGCGGTCGCCCCGACGCCCCAGGGGCCCTGCTTGGTGAGGAACTCGGCGCCCGCACCGACCAGACCGGCGGCGGGGAGCGTGAGGCCCCAGGCGACGAACATGCGGGTCGCCGTGGACCAGCGGACCACACCGCCCTTGCGGCCGAGGCCCGCGCCCATCACGGCGCCCGAGCAGACCTGGGTGGTGGAGAGCGAGAAGCCGATGTGCGAGGAGGCCAGGATCGCGGTCGCGGCGCTGGTCTGGGCGGCGAAGCCCTGCTGCGGCGCGAGGTCCGTGAGGCCCTTGCCCATGGTGCGGATGATGCGCCAGCCGCCGAGGTAGGTGCCGAGCGCGATGGCGACACCGGCCGAGACGATGACCCACATCGGGGGGTTGGCGCCGGGGTTCAGGACGCCGCCGGTGATCAGGGCGAGCGTGATGATGCCCATGGTCTTCTGCGCGTCGTTCGTGCCGTGGGCCAGCGAGACGAGGCCCGCGGAGGCGATCTGGCCGGCGCGGTAGCCCTTGGCGGTCGCCTTGGTGTCGGTGTTGCGCCCGATGCGGTACGTCAGGCGCGTGGCCAGCGTCGCGGCGATGCCGGCCACCAGGGGCGCGGCGATCGCGGGGATCAGGATCTTGGTGACGACGGTGCCGCCGTTGATCGACGACCAGCCCATCGACATGACCGCGGCGCCGATGAGGCCGCCGAAGAGTGCGTGGGAGGAGCTGGAGGGCAGGCCCACCAGCCAGGTCAACAGATTCCAGAGGATCGCGCCCACCAGGGCAGCGAAGATCACCTCTGTCTTGAGCCCGTCCTCGTTGACGATGCCGCCAGAGATCGTCTTGGCGACTTCGACCGACAGGAATGCGCCGACGAGATTCAGCACGGCGGACATGGCCACCGCCGTCTTGGGCTTGAGGGCGCCGGTCGAGATGGTTGTGGCCATCGCGTTGGCTGTGTCGTGGAAACCGTTCGTGAAATCGAACACGAGAGCGGTAACGATCACGATCCCGAGGAGAAGCGTGATGTGTTCCATTTACCCAGGCTTCTGTTGGACGTCAGTGGCAAGTGGAACGTAGGCAAGCAGGGTGAACGGAAAGTGAACTGGGTCGGGCCGTGCGGTGACCCAATCTGGGGCGCCGCCACTCCGGTTCCGTCATGGCCCTGACGAAGATCGACCGGAGCGGCGTCACGAGGCCCGGAATCCAGGCTTCCAGAGGGGTCGGAACCACCCCTCCGGCTACCCCCTGGCGAACCTCTTCAACTGCTTCATGGAGCCGTTGAAGAGATTCTGATCACCCGGCCGCCCGGCGCACCCGCGGTCGCTCCACCACCATGCGTCTTTGCGGTCCGCCTCCCGTCCGATGTCGAGCCTCGGGAGCGGGGAGACGTCGCGCCCTCCCGGCTCGCCCGACGCCGAAACCGGAATCCCCGGACTGCGCACTGCGGTGCCGCCGCCCCGGCTGGCAGGATCGCGGCATGACGGAGCAGCGGGGCGTGACGGGCCGGCGGGGCGAGGACCGGCGGGGCGAGGGCCGGCAGGAGGTGATCGGGCGGGCCTGGGACGAGCTGGTGGCCGCGGCCCGCAGGACGGTGGCGGACGGCCTGGTGGTCGGCACGTCGGGCAACGTCTCGGTGCGCGTCGGCGGCGCCGGCGGGACGATCCTGGTCACCCCCAGCGGAGTGCCGTACGACCGCCTGGGGCCGCAGGACGCGGTCGGCGTCGACGAGGACGGCAACCAGCTCTTCGGCGACCTCGCCCCCACCAGCGAACTGCCCATGCACCTGGCGGTCTACCGCACCACGAGCGCCGGAGCCGTCGTCCACACCCACGCGGTGCACGCCACCGCCGTCTCCACCCTGGTCCCGGAGCTCCCGCCCATCCACTACATGGCGGCCGCACTCGGTGGCCCGGTCCGCGTCGCCCGGTACGCGCCCTACGGCTCCGACGAGTTGGCCGAGAACATGCTCAGGGCCCTCAGGGAACGCACGGGATGCCTGCTCCAGAACCACGGGACCGTCACCTACGGAGACACCCTGGACCAGGCCTACGACCGCACGGCGCAGCTGGAGTGGATGTCCCGCCTCTGGCTGACGGCCAGCGCGGTGCCGGGCCACGCCCCGACCCTCCTGACCGCGGGACAGCTGCGGGAAGCGGAGGACAGGCTGCGGGGATACGGCCAGCGGTGAGGGGCCGGGTCCGGGGGCGGTTTCGTACCGCGCGGCCAAGGATTTCGCACCGCGCGGCCAAGGATTTCGTCCCTCGCGGCCACGGATTCAGCACATCACCTGCGGGTACGCGGACCACATGACGTCACCCCGCGGGCTACGCCCACTGGCCGTGGCCACCCGCCCGCCGGACACTGGGCAGGTGCGCCCAGCCAAAGCGACGGCAACGGCCGTCACCGCCGTCACGACCGCCCTCCTGGGCGGCGCAGCCGCCGTCGCCGCGGGCCGGTTCGCCAGCAACGCGGCCCTGAAGCCCCCGGCGGGCCGGCCGCTGCCGACCGAGCCCCGCCTCACGGTCCACGCGATCGCCGCGGGCCAGATCACCCTGACCCGGGCCCTCGCCAGCCTGCGCCCCGGCACGTACGGGCTCAGCGGCAACGGCAGCCATGCCGTGATCGGGCCCGTCCTGGACTCCGTGCCGCACGAGGCGGACACCGTCGTACGCCGCCTGGAGCGCGTCACGCACGGCAACCTCGAACCCGGCGACAAGGTCTGGCTGACCCCGCAGGTCCACATCGGCGACCCGCACGCCGCCCTGGACATCGACCACGCGGACATCGACGTCCCCGGCGAACTCGGCGGCCTGCCCGCCTGGTTCGTGCCGGGGATCCGCGACACCTGGGTGATCACCGTGCACGGCCTCGGCACGACCCGCGAGCACCCCATGGTCGTCATGGACTTCCTGCACCACCAGCAGTTCCCGGTGCTCGACATCGCCTACCGCGGCGACATCGGCGCGCCCCGCTCCCCGGACGGCCTGGGCCACCTCGGCGAGACCGAGTGGCGCGACCTGGACGCCGCCATCCGCTACGCCGTGCGGCACGGCGCCCGGAACGTGATCCTGCACGGCTGGTCCACCGGCGCCGCCATGGCCCTGCACGCCGCCGCGCACTCGGCCCTGCGCGAGAGGATCAGCGGACTCGTCCTCGACTCCCCGGTCCTGAACTGGGAGACCACCCTGCGCGCGCTCGCCGCCGCCCGGCGCACGCCGGGGCTCCTCCTGCCGCTCGCCGTGCGCGCCGCCCAGGGCCGCACGGGACTGCGCGGCGACCGCATCCTGGAAACCGCGGACCCCGGCGCGCTCACGGTCCCCACGCTCCTCTTCCACGGCCCCGACGACGTGATCGCCCCCTGGACGCCGTCCCGCCAACTGGCGGCGGCGCGCCCGGAACTGGTCACTCTCCACACCGTTCCGGATGCGCCCCACGGAGCCATGTGGAACGCCGACCCCGAAGGCTACGAAGAGGCGCTGCGGCGCTTCCTCACGCCCCTGATGTAGCGGGCGGGAGCCCCCTGGTGCAGCGCTCCTAAGTCCCGCGGAAGCATTCCGTTTGGGTTTTCGGACCGTCACCAGGAAGACTGCTCCCGTGACGTCCCGTATCCCGCGCGACTCAAGGCTCCGACTCGTCCGCGCTCAATCCCCCAGGGCCGAGAGGCGAGCGGGGGCGGAGCGCGGCGCAGCGCGGCCCCTGACCACTCCCGGCGCCGTGACGCAGCAGCGCGCGCGCCGTCCCGCACCCCGGCCGCCCGAGGGCACGCCCGCCCCCGGCGAGCTGGCCAGGATGGCGCGGGGGCGCCTCGCCGACGCCGTCCGTGTCGCCCGCTGGGCCGACACCTCCCTGCGCCCCGGACGCGACCGCGCCGGCGCCACGCCCGACGGCCGCGGCACCCTCTCCGCCGCCACCGCCGAACGCGCCGCCGCGGAGCTCGCGCTGACCCCGGATCAGGTGCGCGCCGACTGGGACACCGCACGGCTCGCCGGTCTCATCGAGGTGCACGGCGACAGCGCCCGCCCCGGCTGGCGGCTGCGTGCCTGGGACCGTGACGACGCCGCCGTGCTGCGCGGCTGGGTCGCCCTCTTCGACGCCTGGTCGCTCGCGCACGCGGCATCCCGCGACCTGGCGCCCGCCACCGTGGCCGAAACCGTCGAGGCCATGCCGCAGCTCCTGACCCTGTTGCAGCTCTCCGCGGGCCCCGTGCCCGTGCCGCAGCTCCTGGACCTCCTGGACCAGCGCGTCACCGAACTGCGCACGGAGCGCTGCGAGATCCCCTACCGCACGCAGACCGAGCCGGCCGAGCCCGCCGAGCCGGCCGAGACCCCGGCCCTCGCCACCCTCCTCGACTGGGCACTGCGCGGCCTCGCCGCCGTCGGCGCGCTGACGTACGCCGAAGGACAGGCCACGCTCACGCCGCTCGGCAGCTGGGCGGTCTGGGTCAAGCTGGAGCAGATCTGCGTGGCCGCGCAGAGCCCGGCGGGCAACATCGAGCAGTCCGCCGAGGACATGCTCCGCGGCTGCGCGCGCCTGCGCCCGAACGCGGCCCGCTCCGAGTACCGCGCATGGCTGGCGGCCCGCCCCGTCGGCAGCGCCGTCACCGAGCTCCTGGACGCCGCCCGCGGCGAGGACGCCCTCCTGCGCGGCCTCGCCTTCGAGGCCCTGCGGGTCGTCGGCGCCCCCGCCGAGGCGGAGGTGCGGGCCGTCGTGGACGAGACCTCCCTGCGGCCCTACGCCCTCATCTGGCTGGCCGAGCAGGAGGGCGCCGACCCCGAGGACGTCCATCTCGTCCTGACGCGGGACGAGTCGACGTGGCTGTGGGTGGACACCGCTGCGGCCGTCGCCGACCACGGGGAGACCCATCTGCTGGTCCGGCACCTGGAGTCCGCGGTGCAGCCCACGGTGCCCGCGCTCCTGGACGAGGTCCGGCGCATCGGGCATCCCCGCACCGTGCAGGTCCTGGTGGCCCTGGCCGCGGCCCACCCCGACCCGGCGCTCGCCAAGGCCGTGCGCCGGGCGGCGTTCCAGGTGCACACCGGGGGCGTCTGACCCCCGGTCGGGTGCTTCACCGGAAGGTGTTGCACTGCCCCATGTCGCCGGTGCGGTAGCCCTGGTAGAACCACTGCTGCCGCTGCTCGGCCGAGCCGTGCGTCCAGGACTCGGGGGTGACCCGGCCCTGGAACTTCTCCTGGATGCGGTCGTCGCCCACCGCGGCTGCCGCGTCCAGGCCCTCGCGGATGTCCGCGTCGTCGAGGCTGGTGATCAGCGGCTTGCCCGTCTTGTCGTCGGCGGTACGGGTCGCGTGGCGCGCCCAGACCCCCGCGTAGCAGTCGGCCTGGAGCTCCACCTTCACGGCGTTGCTGTTCTGCCCCGTACGCCCGTCCTGCGAGCGCTCCAGCGTCCCCATCAGGTTCTGCACGTGGTGCCCGTACTCGTGGGCCACGACGTACGCCTGCGCGAAGGGCCCGCCGCTTGAGCCGAACTTGGTCCGCAGCTCGTCGAAGAAGCCCAGGTCCAGATAGACCTTCCGGTCACCGGGGCAGTAGAAGGGGCCGACCGCCGACGACGCCGCGCCGCACGCCGTACCCACCCGGCTGGTGTACAGAACGGTCGGCGCGTCGGTGTAGGTGCCCTGCCTGCGCCGGAACTCCGGGCGCCAGTAGTCCTGCACGCTGTTGACCACGGCCACCATCCGGCAGTCGTCCTTGGTGTTCGCGTCCTCACCCGTACGGCAGCTCTGCTGGACCTGTGCCAGGGACGAGGACGTCGCGGCGGGCTCCTCGTTGCCCGAGGAGAGGCCGAGCTGGTCCGGCCCGACCCCGAAGAGCAGCCCGAGGACCAGCGCGATCAGCCCCGCGATGCCGCCGCCGACCGTCGCCTTGCCGCCGGGAATCCGGCTGTTGCGCACGTCCTGTACCTCGGACGTGTCCAGATCGGCGTCGTCGTCGAACTGCATGGGCGCACCACCCTCTGCCTCGCGTCCTGGGCGGCGTCTCGTCGCCCTGTGCCGGGATACCGGCGCCTTCATCCTGGTATGTCCGACCGCGCGCGGCGCCGGACGGAGGTCCGAACGGGGGACCCCGGCCGTCCGGTGCGCCGTGTCGCGGCCGACGCCCGGGCCCGCACGGTGACGCCGCCGCTACGCTCTGCGCCTGTCGCGTGGGCAGAGGTACCGGCAGAGATGCCGAAGAGGGGGGCGTCGTGTCCGTAGTGCCGTTCGGGATGACCGGATCCGGGCCCGTGCGACCGGTGCCCGCCCGCCGGGGCTCCCGGCTCGCGCTCCCGGTGGTCCTCGGCCTCCTCGCCCTGCCGCTCATCACCGCCGCCCACCACTCACGGCCGGCCCCCTACGGAGACCACGTGAGCGTCCACGCGCGCGTGGACCCCGGTGCGGCCGACCCCGGTCTGCGGACCAGGGGCCGCGCGGTCGAGGCGTACGACGGGCAGACGGGCCGGCCGCGCTGGACGTACAAGCGTGAAGGCGCCCGTCCGCTCGCCCTGCTGCCCGCCCCGGAGCACGCCATCGCGCTCTGGGACGACGGCCTGGTCACCGACACCGTGCGCACCGACGGCAGCGCGGTGCGCTGGCACCGCGCCGTCCCCGGCAGCGCCGCCTGGCTGCGCACCCCGGCCGCCCGGGGCGCCGCCGGAGTCCTCAACCGGCTCGACCCCCGCGGCCGGATGCTCGCCGTCGTCACCCCGCGGCGCATCGCCGCCTACCGCAGCGCCGACGGCGACCTGCGCTGGGTGCTGCCCGCCGAGCCGGGCTGCGCCTTCGAACCCGCCCGCTCCGTGCGCCACCGCGGCGCCCTGATGGTCGCCCAGCCCTGCGGCGACGCGGCGGCGCCGTGGACCTCACAGCTGATCGCCGTGGACGACCTCGGCCGGATCGTGCCCGGGCGAACGCCCCTGGGCAACGAGCTGCCGGGCGGCGCCCCCGGCGACGCGGGAACCCGGGCAGAAAAAGAGCTTGCATCGCACCGTTAGAATTGGCCCATGGCCATTCTCCTCGTGCATTAGACGGCGTGATCGCCTTCCGAACTTCCGCCGTCCATACCCACCCCTGCCCAGGAGTCTGTCCGTGATCACCGCTTCCGGCATCGAGCTGCGCGCCGGCGCCCGCATCCTCATCGAGAACGCCACCTTCCGTATCGCCAAGGGCGACCGCATCGGCCTGGTGGGGCGCAACGGAGCGGGCAAGACCACGCTCACCAAGTGCCTCGCGGGCGAAGGCGTCCCGGCCGGCGGCACCATCAGCCGCGGCGGAGAGGTCGGCTACCTCCCGCAGGACCCCCGTACCGGCGACCTGGACGTGCTGGCCCGCGACCGCATCCTGTCCGCCCGCGGCCTGGACACTCTCATCCGCAAGATGCGCGAGAACGAACAGCGCATCGCCAACGGCTCCGGCGCCACCCGCGACAAGGCGATGAAGCAGTACGAGCGCCAGGAGACGGAGTTCCTCACCAAGGGCGGGTACGCCGCCGAGGCCGAGGCCGCCACCATCGCCGCCGCGCTCAGCCTCCCCGACCGCGTGCTCGGCCAGCCCCTGCACACGCTCTCCGGCGGTCAGCGCCGCCGCGTCGAGCTGGCCCGCATCCTCTTCTCGGACGCCGACACCCTGCTCCTCGACGAGCCGACCAACCACCTCGACGCCGACTCCATCGTCTGGCTCAGGGACTACCTCAAGTCCTACCGCGGCGGCTTCATCGTGATCTCCCACGACGTCGAGCTGGTCGAGACGGTCGTCAACAAGGTCTTCTATCTGGACGCCAACCGCGCCCAGATCGACGTCTACAACATGGGCTGGAAGCTCTACCAGCAGCAGCGCGAGTCCGACGAGAAGCGCCGCAAGCGCGAGCGCCAGAACGCCGAGAAGAAGGCCGCGACGCTCCATTCGCAGGCCGACAAGATGCGCGCCAAGGCCACCAAGACCGTCGCCGCCCAGAACATGGCCAAGCGCGCCGACAAGCTCCTCGCGGGCCTGGAGGAGGTGCGCCAGAGCGACAAGGTCGCCAAGCTGCGCTTCCCGGATCCCTCGCCCTGCGGCAAGACCCCGCTGATGGCCGAGGGCCTCTCCAAGTCGTACGGCTCCCTGGAGATCTTCACCGACGTCGACCTCGCCATCGACAAGGGCTCCCGCGTGGTCATCCTCGGCCTCAACGGCGCGGGCAAGACCACCCTCCTGCGGCTCCTCGGCGGCGCCGAGAAGCCCGACACCGGGCAGGTCATCGAGGGCCACGGCCTCAAGCTCGGCTACTACGCCCAGGAGCACGAGACCCTCGACCCGGAGCGCACGGTCCTGGAGAACATGCGCTCGGCCGCCCCCGACCTCGACCTGGTGTCGGTGCGCAAGACGCTCGGTTCGTTCCTCTTCTCCGGCGACGACGTCGACAAGCCCGCGGGCGTCCTCTCCGGCGGCGAGAAGACCCGTCTGGCCCTCGCGACCCTGGTCGTCTCCTCCGCCAACGTGCTGCTCCTCGACGAGCCCACCAACAACCTCGACCCGGCAAGCCGCGAGGAGATCCTCGGCGCCCTGCGCACGTACAAGGGCGCGGTCGTCCTCGTCACGCACGACGAGGGCGCGGTGGAGGCGCTCCAGCCGGAGCGGATCATCCTGCTGCCCGACGGAGTCGAGGACCTGTGGGGCCAGGACTACGCCGATCTGGTCGCCCTCGCCTGATCCCGGCGGTGGCCGCGCGGGGGCCTCATGTGCGTCCACATTGGTTGATCGAATAACTGATCCACAGCGTATGGATCATTCGGCCGATCCGTGATCCTTCATCTGTGTGAGGTCTCCTCGTACTGAAGTGTGGGATACACGGATTTCCCCCGCGGTCGTGGTCTCGGCGGCGATTCTCGTTCGACACCGCGCTGACCTGGCACTTTGTCGCTCGACCCATTCAGCCGTATGGAATTCGGCACTCGGAATCTTTAATTCCGCTCGTGGTGTCGCTTGCCCTGACGGGAAACCTCGTCGTACGGACCTTGCCGAATGGGTGGCCAGGAAGCCCGAGAGGGGTGATCATGAGAAGTCCAGAGCGCACTTCCCATGAGGAGGCACGGGTGGCCGAGACTCTGAAGAAGGGCAGCCGGGTAACCGGCGCCGCGCGCGACAAGCTCGCGGCAGACCTGAAGAAGAAGTACGACGGCGGTGCGAGCATCCGGGCGTTGGCCGAGGAGACCGGCCGTTCGTACGGTTTTGTGCACCGCATGCTCAGCGAGTCCGGAGTCACGCTGCGGGGACGCGGCGGGGCGACGCGAGGCAAGAAGGCCGCAGCCGGCTGACGGCTGCGGGCGGTTCACCGGCTCCGACGGTGACCACCCGGTCGATCCACTGATCGGTCGGGTGGTTACTGTGCAGTCACTTAAGGGCGCGTCCGCGCGTCCCGACCGACTGCACACCACCATCGGAGGCTCCTATGGTTTCGCCCGGCAGTGAACTCGGCGGATCCGCACCGGTACTCGACAAGGACGGCGTACGCCTGACTGTCGACGAGGCCGTCGCCACGGTGACGCTGGCCAACCCGGCCAAGCGCAACGCCCAATCTCCCGCGCTGTGGAGGGCGTTGGCCGAGGCAGGCCGGTTGTTGCCGGGCAGTGTCCGTGTCGTCGTGCTCCGCGGTGAGGGCAAGTCCTTCTCCGCGGGCCTCGACCGCCAGGCGTTCACGCCCGAGGGCTTCGACGGCGAGCCGTCATTCATCGATCTGGCACGCGGTGAGGACGACGTCCTCGACGCGACGATCGCGGAGTACCAGGAGGCGTTCACCTGGTGGCGGCGCAGTGACCTCGTGTCCATCGCCGCCGTGCAGGGGCACGCCATCGGTGCGGGCTTCCAGCTCGCGCTCGCCTGCGACCTGCGCATCGCCGCCGACGACGTGCAGTTCGCCATGCGCGAGACCAGCCTGGGCCTGGTGCCCGACCTCACCGGCACGCACCCCCTCGTGGGTCTTGTCGGCTACGCCCGCGCCCTGGAGATCTGCGCCACCGGGCGGTTCGTCCACGCGCCCGAAGCCGAGCGGGTGGGCCTGGCCAACCTCGTCGTGCCCGCCGACCAGCTCGACGCGTCCGTGCGCGACCTGGCCGCGGCGCTGCTCGCCGCGCCGCGCGACGCCGTCATCGAGACCAAGGCCCTCTTGCAGGGCGTGGCCGGACGCACCTACGAGGAGCAGCGCACCGCCGAGCGTGCCGCCCAGGGGCGCCGTCTGCGGGACCTGGCGGGCCTCGGCGACTGACGCGCCCGCTCCACCGCGCCGACGTGTCCCTCACTCCACCGCGGTGACCAGTACGGCCACCGAAGGGTGGTCCCGCAGTGCCTCGCCGACCGCCGCGCGGACCGCGAGCGCCACGTCCACGGCGCGGTGCCCGCGGTCCGTCGCCAGCTCCACGCGCGCGTGGCGGCGCGGCAGCGCGGTGTCCGTCGTCGGCAACTCGTCGATGTGCACCGCGCGGCCGAGCCCGCCCAGGGCGCCGGTCAGCCGCCGCACGCCCGGCACGGCCAGCGCCGCGCTCGCCGCGCGGGCCTCGTCCCCGCCCTTGGCCGCCGCCTGCGCCCCGTCCGGCGGAGCCTGCGCCTTTGACGCGTCCAGCGGTACGCCGACGGGGGCCTGCCCCGCGTCGAGCAGTGTCGTCACGCTGAGGTCCACCTCGTCGACCACCAGGCCGAGGCGCTCGTCGGCCGCCGCGAACAGGGCCTTCCGCAGCCGGGCCGCCGCCGCGGGAAGCGGCTCGGCCGGCTCGGCCGCGAACTCCGCCGTGATCCGCAGCGGACCCGGCGGCAGCGCGCTCGGCGGTGACGGCACCGAGGAGACGTCCGCCTTCGACGGATCGGCGAGCGCGAGGCGCAGAGCGCCAAGACGTACGCCGTTCACCTGATCCGCCGCACGGCGCAGTACCCCGCCCGCGCACGCCTCGGTCAGCCAGGCGCCGTCACCGGGGCCGCCCAGCGGAAGCACCCGCCCCAGGCCGAGCTGCCGCCGCACCGCATCGGTCCATCCGTCACCGGTCATTGCCCCAGCCTGCCGCATCCCTGGCGCGCGCGGACGGAACCGCACTTAGTGTGGGCGAAGGAGCAGATCCCCTTTCGAAAGGGACAGACGGCGATGAGCGACACCGGACAGCGGAACCGGCCCCAGGAGACCCTCGCGAAGGAGTCACCCGACGAGGCGACGGGGAAGAGCGGATCGACCAGGAGGGGCGGCGGAGACCCCGCCACCCGCGGGCGCACCACCATCGCCGACGGCGTCGTGGAGAAGATCGCCGGGCTCGCGGCCCGCGACGTCGTCGGCGTGCACGCCATGGGCGGCGGACTCGCCAGGACGTTTGGCGCTGTACGCGACCGGGTGCCCGGCGGTTCGAGCGCCAAGTCCGTCTCGCGCGGCGTGAAGGCCGAGGTCGGCGAGGTGCAGACGGCACTCGACCTGGAGATCGTCGTCGAGTACGGCGTCTCGATCGCGGACGTCACGCGCGCCGTGCGGGAGAACGTCATCTCGGCGGTCGAGCGCATGACGGGGCTCGAAGTCGTCGAGGTGAACATCGCGGTGAGCGACGTGAAGCTCCCGGACGAGGAAGACGATGAGCCGCAAGGCCGCCTTCAGTAGGACGGCCGCTTTCCGTCGTGCGGCCTCCTCCAGTGGTACGGCCTCCTCCAGAAACAGGGCCGCCTTCAGTAATGCTGTCGCCGTGAGCGCAAACTCTAGGAGCGCACGATGAGCATGGCCGTGATCGGCATGGTGGCCGGAATGGCACTCGGCTTCGCCGGGTACTTCGGCGGGTTCGGGGCGTTCTTGCTGGTGGCCGCGTTGGGCGCCATAGGGTTTGTCGCGGGCCGGTTCCTCGAGGGGGACCTGGAGCTCGGCGACTTCTTCCGTACCCGTGGCGACGACCGGCGGCGGTGAGCCGTGGCGCCACAGGTCGCGCCGGGGGAGCGCGGCGCGACCCGGATCGCCGACCGGGTCGTCGCCAAGATCGCGGCGCAGGCGGCACGTGAGGCGCTGACCCGGATCCCCGTCAACGGCTCGCCGCCGCACGCGACCGTCACCGTCCGCCACGACGTCGCCCACGTGCGCGTCAGCGTCGATCTCGACTACCCCTCGGACATCGGCGGGCAGTGCGGCGCGGTGCGTCGCCAAGTCACCGAGCGGGTAAAGGCGTTGGCGGGAATGGAAGTGCCCGAGGTCGCGGTCCAGGTCGAGCGGCTGCACTCGGCACACTCGCACGGCGCTGCACAGGGGAGGACGCGATGAGCGAGGCCCAGGGGTCTCATGCGGCGGGTGGCGCGGGCGGCACGCAGCCGGTGCCCGTCGTCGAACGCGCCGGGAGCGAACTCGACCAGTCGGCGTCCGCGGCGTCGTACGACCCGCCGCCCACGCTGGCCGACGACACGAAGGCGACCCGCTTCTGGTCACCGCGGCGCGTGCCCTCCGCCGTCCTCGCGCTGCTGCTCCTGGGCGGCGCGGGGCTTTTGCTGTACGACGTCGCGGCGGTGCGGGCCGGGCACTCCGCCATGGGGTGGCGGAGCGATCTGGCCCGTGAACTCGCCGAGCGGCCCCTGAAGGACACCTGGGTCCTCGTCGGCGCCGGGGTGGCCGCGGCCGCCGGGGTGTGGCTGATCGTGCTCGCCGCGACCCCCGGCCTCCGGACGGTCCTCGCGATGCGTCGCGATGACCCCGACGTCCGCGCGGGGCTGCACCGGGGCGCCGCCGCGACGGTGCTGCGGGACCGGGCGATGGACGTGTCCGGCGTGCAGTCGGTGCGGGTCCGCATGAAGCGCTCCAAGGTGGACGTCCGCGCCGTCTCGCACTTCCGTGAACTCGACGACGTACGAGCGGATCTGGACGCCACGCTGGCCGACGGCATCAGGGACCTGGGTCTAGGCCGCGGCCCCGCGCTCTCGGTGCGGGTGGCGCGGCCCGGCAGGAAGGGCTGAGCGCGATGCTGAAGACGGTCAATCGTGTGGTCCTCGGCCTGATCGGCCTGGTGCTCGTGCTCGGGGGCGGCTCGGTGCTCGCCGTCGGACTCGGGGTGTCGCCGCCGTCGTGGTGGGTCCACGACGGGAAGCGTGACGTCCTGCTGAGCGACGCGGACCGGGACCGGTGGCGGGACGAGGGCTGGTTCTGGCCCACGGTGATCGCCGTGCTCGCGGTGTGCCTGCTGCTCGCCCTGTGGTGGCTGGTGGCGCAGTTCAGGCGGCGGAGGCTGGCCGAGGTCCTGGTGGAGACCGGCGACGGCGAGGGGGCGCTGCTGCGCGGGCGGGCACTGGAGAACGTGCTCGTGGGGGAGGCGGAGTCCCTCGAGGGCGTGCAGCGGGCCGCGGTCTTCCTGACGGGCCGCCGCAACGCGCCGGAGGCGCGGGTGTCCCTGCACCTGGAGCCCCATGCGACGCCGGGGGAGGCGCTGCACCTGCTCTCCGCTCAGGCGCTGGCCCACGCGAGGGATTCCGCGGGCCTCGACCGGCTGCCCGCGGTGGTGCAGCTGCGGGGTGTGAAGCATCGGGCTGAGCGGGTCAGTTGACCCCGTCCTCGCGGGCCGGATGTTCCGGCCCGCGAGGACAGCGTGTACGGGGGTCAGAACCCGTGCCGTGCGCCGCCGTCCACCGGCAGCATGATGCCCGTCAGGTAGGACGCCGCGGGCGAGAGCAGGAACGCCGCGGTCTGCCCGAACTCCTCCGGGGTTCCGTAGCGCCGCAGCGGAATCCGCGACTCGTGGCCCGCCCGGGTCGCCTCGGGGTCGGCCGAGAGACCGTCGAGCTGCCGCACCCGGTCGGTGTCGATACGGGACGGAAGCAGCCCGACGACACGGATGCCCCGCGGCCCGACCTCGTCGGAGAGCGACTTCGCGAAGCCCGCGAGCCCGGGCCGCAGCCCGTTGGAGATGGTCAGCCCCGGAATCGGCTCGTGCACGGAGGCCGAGAGGACGAAGCCGATGACGCCGCCCTCGCCGAGCTCCGCCGCCGCGCCGCGGGCCAGGCGGACCGCCCCGAGGAAGACCGACTCGAAGGCCGACTCCCACTGCTCGTCCGTGTTGTCGGCGACGAAGCCCGGCGCGGGCCCGCCGACACTGATCAGCACACCGTCGAAACGCCCGAAATGCTCGCGTGCGGCGGCGATGAGCCGGTCGGCGACGGCCGGATCGGCGTTGTCCGCCGCGATGCCGCGGGCGTTGTCGCCGAGCTCGCCCGCCGCCTCGGCGACCGTCTTCTCGTCCCGTCCGGTGATCACTACTTTCGCGCCGTCCGCGACCAGCGCACGCGCGGCGGCGTTGCCCAGGCCGCGGGTGGCGCCGGTGATGACGTAGACGCGATCCTTCAGTCCAAGATCCATGGCCCCATCCTGCCGCCTCCCGGGGGCGGAACGCGAGGCCGGAACGGGACGGCGGAACGCGACGG